>JBEEMY010000086.1:0-7365 GCA_041192415.1 Verrucomicrobiota bacterium
GGGCGGCGGCGTTTTGAATATGCACCTCAATGATCCCGTGCTCGGCCCACAAAGGCTGGTGCAAGCTCCGTTCACACCCAACACAAACCAGTGGTATCATCTGGCCCTCACGCGCAAGGTCAACGTCTTCACCATCTACGTCAACGGCATCGCCATCGGTTCAGAAACCAGCACCCGCGCCCTGCCTGATGCCACCGCGACTCTGAATTTTGGTGAGGCGGAAGGGTTTTATTTTAGCGGCCAGTTGGATAGCATCGCCATCTTCAAGCGGGCTTTATCGGCGAGTGAATTAAAAAGAATCGCCCGGCAGCACTGAAAAATATTACAAGAATCAAACTGGCGATCATCAAGGTCGCCAGTTTTCTTTTACCCACGCCCGCGCCGCGTCCGGCGTGGTCAATTCATCCGCGAGTTGCCGCTCGCGGATTTCGTGCAGCAACTCACCCATTTTTTTCCCGCCGGGAATTCCCAGCGCCAGCAAGTCATTCCCCGTGAGCAGCGGCGGACGGATGGCGGGCAGCTTTTTCAATTCCTCCGCCTGCTCCACGAGAAAATGGTAATGCTCCAGATTGCCGTTTGAGCCGAGGCAATCGAGCCGGTGCAGTTCCAGTTCCAGCGGAAACGTCTCGCGCAGCAGCAAACGCCGCAGCGTCGCCTTGCGCATCTGCTGCACGTCCTTGAACTGCATATGGTGCCGCACTGCTTCGACGATTTCTTCCGTCGGCGCGTTCGGAAATTTCAGCCGCTGCAAAATTTTCTCCGCCATCTCCTCGCCGACTTTCTCGTGGCCGTAGAAATGAATCTTACCCGTCGCCAAATCCTTTTCCGCCGTCACCGGCTTGGCGATGTCATGCAGCAACACCGCCCACGGCAACAACTCATTCGCATCAGGCGGAAGTTTTTCCAGCATCAGGCAGATGTGATTGAACACGCTGCCCTCGGGGTGAAAATCCGGCGACTGCTCACACGCAACCGTCGCCGCGAGTTCCGGCAGGATGTGTTCGAGCAACCCGCTGTCGCGCAACAAAACCAAACCGCGACTCGCATGTGGCGGCGAAAACAATTTCAGCAACTCATCCCGCACCCGCTCGGCGCTGATGAGTTTTATTTTGGGCGCAAGCGATTGAATGGCGGAAAAAGTTTTTGCCTCAATCTCAAAACCCAACTGCGCGGCGAAACGCACCGCACGCAACATCCGCAGATGATCCTCGCCAAAACGTTCCTCCGGAGCGCCGATGGTGCGGATAATTTTGGCGCGCAAATCTTTTTCGCCACCGACCCAGTCGTGGATTTTTTGTGTGAGCGGATCGTAGAACAATCCATTCACCGTGAAGTCGCGGCGCGACGCATCGGCCTCGGCATTGGCGAATTCAATTTTCTCCGGGCGACGGCCATCCTGGTAATCCGCCTCCGCGCGAAACGTGGCGACCTGAAATTGCTGGCCGCCCTCGACGACGATCATCACCCCAAACTTTCTGCCGACGGGAATGGTTTTGTGGAAAAGTTTCTCGACCTGCTCCGGCTTGGCGTCTGTGGCGATGTCAAAATCCTGCGGCTCTCGGCCCAACAAAAAATCGCGCACACAACCGCCCACCCAGAACGCGGCGAAGCCAGAGTGTTGCAACTTAGCAACAATCTCGGAGGCAATTTCGCGCGGTGAATTCACGAAAACATTCTCACGCAAAGGCGCAAAGGCGCAAAGTTATTTCCCTTGGCGACTTGGCGGCTTGGCGTGAGATAAAATGGTCACACGCCGACCAGCGCCGCGCCGAAGACTCCGGCAGAATCGCCAAGCTGATGTTTCACGATGGGCGTTTCCAATTCGTCCGTGAAAACATATTGACGGACTTGCGCGAGGCCTTCCGTGTAGAGGGCGTTGAAGTTCGAGACGCCGCCGCCGAGGACGATGAGGTCGGGGTCGAGGATGTCTATGAGGTTGGCGATGGCGCGTCCGAAGCGGCGGAAAAATTCTTGCATGAATTCCACCGCCTGTGGTTGGCCGGAGTAAAAATCTTTTTCAATCTCCTTGAGCGATTTCCGCGCGCCGTATTTTTCTTCGAACCGGTTTTCTAAGCCTGCGCCGCTGATGAAAGTTTCCGTGCAGCCACGCTGGCCGCAGTAACAAAGCGGGCCGTTCGGATCAATGCTCATGTGTCCCCACTCGCCGGCGATGGCTTGCGCGCCGGTGAACACTTCACCCTTGTAAACGATACCGCCGCCGCAACCCGTGCCCATGATGACGCCGAAGACCAGCTTCTTTCCGCGTCCAGCGCCAAGTAATGCTTCCGCCATCGCGAAACAGTTTGCGTCGTTCTGGATTTCAATGTTGCGACCGAGAAGTTTTTCCAAGTCCGCTTTCACCGGCTGGCCGTTCATGCAGACGGTGTTGGAGTTTTTCAGCAGGCCGGTGCGCGGCGAAATCGCGCCGGGCGTGCCGATGCCGAAAGTCGTCGGCTGGTTGGGAACGGCGGCGACCAGTTCATCGTGAACCAACTTGATGCGATTCAGGATGTGCTGATAGCCGTGCTCGCGCTCGGTGGCGATGCGCTTGCGAAAAACTTCTTTGCCGTCGGCGGCGAGAACCACGCCTTCGATTTTCGTGCCACCCAAATCAATGCCAATGCGATAACTCATAAATTCTGGGCGAAAGGATGAAATGAGGCGCGCTGAATTTCAACCACGGATAAGAATTGGTTAGCAGAATGGCTTGGACGGTGAGTGCGGGTAGTCGGCCATGCGTCCATTGATTTCCTTACGCCTGACTTGACCTTTGGCGGTAAATCTTCATTATACGCAGCCCGGCAAATCCGCCGTTTTTCCATCCGCGTCCGATTGGCGTGGCTGGTTTTTAGCAGGCGGACGCACCGGTCAATTATCCATTACGATATGCAGCACATCCGAAACATCGCCATCATCGCGCACGTTGACCACGGCAAAACTACGCTCGTGGACTGCCTCCTCAAACAATCCGGCACCTTCCGCGAAAACCAACACGAGTCCAAGGAAGAACGTCTGATGGATTCGATGGATCTCGAAAAGGAAAAGGGCATCACCATCCGCGCCAAGAACGCCGCGTTCAAATACAAAGATTATAGCATCAACATCGTGGATACGCCGGGACACGCGGACTTCGGCGGCGAAGTCGAACGTATCATGAACATGATTGATGGCGTGTTGCTCGTGGTGGATTCCTCCGAAGGCCCGCAGGCGCAGACGCGCTTCGTGTTGCGCAAAGCTTTGGAAGCGGGCGCCAAGCCGATTGTGGTCATCAACAAAATTGACCGCGAGAATGCCAACCCGAAAAAAGTTTTGGATCTCGTGTTTGAATTGTTCATGTCGCTCAACGCGACGGACGAACAGCTCGACTTCCCGTTCATTTACGCGTCCGCCAAGGCCGGTTACGCCAAGGTGGAGCTCGAACACGCCAGCGGCACGATGGAGCCGTTGTTCGATGCGATCGTGAAACACATTCCGCCGCCGCGCGCGAAAGCGGGCGAAGGTTTCCAGTTGCTCGTAGCGAACTTGGATTACAACGATTACGTCGGTCGTATCGCGTTCGGCAAAATTGTCGAAGGCAAAATTAAAATCGGCGACCCCGCCATCTGCCGCCACGGCAACGGCAAGATTTCCAAGGGCAAGATCACGATGATCTACCATTTCGAAGGCATGAAGCGCATCGAAATTCAGGAAGCCCACGCTGGCGACATCGTCGGCCTCGCGGGATTTGAAGAAGTCTTCATTGGCGAAACGATTTGCGATTCTGAACTTCGCGCCACCCTGCCCTACATCCCGATTGATCCGCCGACCATCCAGATGGAATTCGCCGTGAACGACGGCCCGCTCGCCGGTCAGGACGGCAAGCTCGTCACCGCGCGCCACATCTGGGATCGCCTCGTCCGCGAAATCCGCACGAACGTCGCCCTCCGCATCGCCCAGACGCCCGACCCGAAAGTGTTCGCCGTCAGCGGTCGTGGCGAAATGCAGATTGCCATTCTCGTCGAACAGATGCGCCGCGAAGGCTATGAAGTTTTGGTTTCCCGCCCGGAAGTGCTTTGGAAAAAAGGTCCGAACGGTGAACTCCTCGAACCGATTGAAAAATTGTTCGTGGAAATCCCGAACGACTGCCTCGGCACCATCATGGAAAATCTTTCTGGCCGCAAGGCGCAGATCACGAACATGGCTCACGTTGGCAATCAGGTCTCCGTTGAGGCACTCGTGCCGATGCGCGGTTTGATCGGTTTCGAGACCGACCTCGTGAACTCCACCAAGGGCATGGGCGTGATGAGCCATCTCTTCCACGAATACGGCCCGGACACCGGCGAGATCGCCGCGCGCAAAAATGGCTCGCTCGTCTCCATGGATGCCGGCGAAGCCACCAGCTACGCGCTCAACATGGTGCAGGAACGCGGTCGCCTGATGATCGAAGCCGGCGACGCGGTTTACATCGGTATGATTGTTGGCGAAAACGCCCGCGAGAATGACATCCCCGTGAATCCCGTGAAGGAAAAGCGCCTCACGAATATGCGTTCACAGGGCGACGGCAAAGGTATCGCCCTCTCGCCGCCGATGAAGCTCTCCCTCGAACGCGCGCTCGAATACATTGACGTGGATGAATTCGTGGAAGCCACGCCGAAGAACTTGCGCCTGCGCAAAAAAGTTTTGGACGAAGGCCTGCGCCGCCGCACGGAAAAATCCCGCAGCATGAAGTTCGTGGAGGAATAATTCCCCCGCTCTCCTCAATCCGCCCGGCTGGTTTTCAAACCGTCCGGGCGGATTTTTTTGCCCAGATTCGGACAGACAATTTTCTTTTCAACATCCGATAGCAAACGCAGCATGGTGACGCATGGGCAAATCAAAATTTCTTTTCTACCTCGCGCTGGGGTCGTGCGTCGGCGCACTCACGGGTCGGTCGGCGGAGACGAATTCCTATTTCAAAATTTGCGTGGTGGATGCACTGACAGGACGTGGCGTGCCGTTGGTCGAATTGATGACGACCGCACAGCAGCGTTTCTACACGGATAGCGGTGGCGTGGTCGCCTTCAACGAACCCGGCTTGATGGGACACGAAGTCTGGTTCGGTGTGCGCAGCGATGGGTATGAATTTCCCAAGGACGGTTTCGGCAACGCGGGCGTGCGGTTGAAAACCGAGGCTGGCCGTAGCGCCGAGATCAAACTCAAGCGCGTGAACATTGCCGAGCGGCTTTATCGCATCACCGGCGAGGGCATATACCGCGACACCACCCTGCTCGGCGAATCCGCGCCCATCACGGAACCAGTTCTCAATGGCGATGTCGTCGGGCAAGACACTTCAGGGCCGACGATTTATCACGGGCGCATCCATTGGTTTTGGGGCGACACCAGTCGGACGGAATACCCGCTGGGAAATTTCCACACGTCAGGCGCGACTTCTGAATTGCCAAGTCACGGCGGACTGCCGCCCGCGCAAGGCATTAACCTCCATTACTTCACCGACACCAATGGTTTCAGCCGCAGCATGGCGCCGCTCGATGCTCCCGGGCCGGTCTGGATTGAACAGCCCATCGTGCTGACCAATGCCGGACGCGAAGTCATGCTGACTCATTATGCGCGCATCAAAAATCAGAGCGAGCCGGTGGAGCATGGCTTGATGGTTTACAACGCCGCGCCGGAAAAATTCTTGAAACTATTCGAACTGCCGTTGAAAGAATCTTGGCGGCATCCGGCCAGCCACGGCTTTCGCTGGAATGAAAACGGAACGGATTATTATTTCTTCACGCGGCCATTCGTCGCCGTGCGCGTGCCAGCTGACTGGCAGAGCGCCACCAACCCGGTGGCCTACGAAGCTTTTACCTGTCTGGCTTCCAATAGCACCGCCGAACATCCCGCTGTGCGGCGCGATTTATCCGGCAACGTCGTCTGGCATTGGCAGAAAGATTTTGAGCCGTTGACGCAAAAAGCGGAACGCGAATTGATCAAGCGCGGCCTGCTCAAATCCGCCGAAGCCCGCTACCAGCTCTCCGATGCCGACTCCGGCCAGCGCGTGGAAATGCATCACGCTTCGATTCATTGGAACGATTTTCGCCAGTGTTGGATTTTGATTGGCGTGCAGAAGGGGGGGAAATCTTTTCTGGGCGAAGTGTGGTATGCCGAGGCCAAGGAACTGACCGGGCCGTGGCAAAAGGCCAGACGCATCGTCACGCACGAGAAATATTCGTTCTACAATCCGGCGCAACTGCCGTTTTTTGATGAGGCGGGCGGGCGTTTCATTTACTTCGAGGGAACTTACAGTCGCACGTTCTCCGGCAATGACCACCCGACGCCGCTCTACGATTACAATCAAATGCTGTATCGCCTCGACCTCGCTGACCCGCGACTGCATTCCGACTTGGAACAATAAGCCGCGCCCGCCTGCCGTCGCGGGCTGGCCAGCAAGAATTATTTTTCCGGCGCGCTGCAGTAATCCATCCCGACCAAACAAACATCGTCATCAAATTCACCGTTGAGGGCGAAGGTGCGAACGACTTGGATGAGTTCGTCAAAAAGAATTCCCGACGGATGCTGGAGCAGGTTTTTGGCGTCGTGCACCAGACGTTCCTGCGAATACAACTCCTCGTGCTGGCCCAGCACTTCGTAGATTCCGTCGGTGAAGAGCATCAGAAAATCGCCGGGCTGGATGTGGATTTCCGACGTGGAATAAACCGGGTCTTCAAACAGTCCGAGCGCGGGCTGGCTTTTGCCGCTGGCGTTGACGAGCGGCGTGATGGTGTTCGCGGCGCGACGCAACAGCAGCGGCTTAGGATGACCGGCGTTGGCAAAAGCCAGCTTGCCCGTGGCGCAGTCGGCCACGGCGTAAAACGCGGTGGTGAGCATCGGTGATCCGGTATTCTTGAGGATGCTGCACAGGTCGAAATTTAATTTGCGGAGGAAGTTCGCGGGGTCACGAGCCAGCGGTTTCAGTTCCTCGGCGATCGCGCGGATCATCGCCGTGACGAGCGCGGCGCGCGTGCCGTGGCCGGTCACATCGCAGATCAATACGCCAACCTCGGTGGCGGAAATTTGCGTGACGGTAAAAAAATCGCCGCTGACGGATTCCGCCGGGAGATAGCGATGGAGAAATTGAAACGCGCTGGCCTCCGGTGACGCGTCCGGCGGAAATACCGGGTATTGCTGCGGCAACATGGCGAGCTGGATTTCGCGCGCGGTGCGGAGGTTTTCCTCCATCAAGGCATTTTTCAAACGCAGGTCTTCGCGGCTGCGAGCCAGGTCAGCGGTGGTGCGCCGGACTTTTTCCTCGATGCGAATTTTCTCCGTGATGTCCCAGAACATTCCTTGCAGGCCGATGACTTTGCCCGTCTCGTCGCGCAGCGGGGTCTTGATGACGTGGTG
>JBEEMY010000087.1:0-7304 GCA_041192415.1 Verrucomicrobiota bacterium
GGCCGTACCGGTCGTGCAGGTGACGCACGAGAGTTTCCACCTGGGGGGCGCCGCCAACGTGGTGCGCACCGCCTCGCAACCGAAGCCGCCGGCGGCAATCATCATTTGAAATTTTAGTTGGATGGGTTTGGGTTCCTGGTTGGATGCGCCGCACCGTAAAACGTGCGGCGCATTTTTTATAGGCACGAAACCGTCAACCGTTTGCCGGAACCGCCTTTCGGAAGTGTGGCGGTTTGGAGTGCGGCGACGGGTCGCCGCACTCCAAATGAAGACGCTGTGCCTGTTCGTTTGGTTTGACCATTCCCGCTTCCTCGCGTAGCGTGTCCGCTCGTTTTTTAACCATTGTTACCGAAAGTTTACCGTGAATTTTTTAAGAGCCATTTTTCCGTCCCGCAATGACCGCGAGGTCAAAAAAATCCGCCCGATGGTCGAGCAGATCAATGAGATCGAGGCCGGGTTGCAGGCGTTGCCCGACGACGCGCTCCGCGCCAAGACCGCCGCGTGGAAGGCGGAGCTTGCCCAGATCGAGGATAAAGCCGAACTCGCCGCCAAGCTGAATGAAATTCTGCCGGAAGCTTTTGCCGTGGTGAAAAATGCCGCACGGCGTTTGTGCGGTCAGGACGTGATGGTGCGCGAGCATCCGCTCAAATGGCAAATGGTGCATTTCGATGTGCAGCTCATCGGCGGTTATTCGTTGCATACGGGTCACATTTCCGAAATGGCTACGGGCGAAGGCAAGACGCTGGTCGGCACGTTGCCGGTTTATCTGAATGCGCTTTCCGGTCGCGGCGTCCATGTGGTGACGGTGAATGATTATCTCGCGTTGCGCGACAGCGAGTGGATGGGCGCGGTCTATAAATTTCTCGGTCTCACCGTCGGTTGCATTCTGCATGACCAGTCGCCGGCGATTCGCCGCGAGCAATACAACTGCGACATTACCTACGGCACGAACGCCGAATTCGGTTTTGATTATCTGCGCGACAACGGCATGGCGCTCCGCAAAGAGGAGCAGGTGCAGCGCGGGCATTATTTCGCCATCGTGGACGAAGTGGATTCTATTCTCATTGATGAAGCGCGCACGCCGCTCATCATCAGCGGCCCGGCGGTGCGGACGTTCGACGAACAATACGCGCAGTGGAAGCCGACGGTCGAAGGTTTGGTTCGCGCGCAACATCAGCTTTGCGCCCGCTTTTTGAAAGAAGCGGAAGAACTGCTCCGCAAATTAAAATCCGAGGCTGACACTAAATCGAGCAACCTCGGCGATTTGGAACGGCAGGCAGGCTTGCTCCTGTTCCGCGTTAAGACCGGCCAACCGCGCTCGGAAGCGTTGATGAAAATTTTGGAAATTCCCGAGAATGCCTCGCTGATGAATCAGGCGGAACTCTCGCTGCACAAGGATCAGAAGAAGGAAGAACTTTACCGCGAGAAGGAAGAATTGCTATTCGCGATGGACGAGAAGAGTCACGAGGCGGACATGACAGAGAAGGGACGCAGCTACATCAGCCCGTCCGATCCCGACGCGTTTGTGCTGCCGGATTTGTCCACGCAGTTGCACGACGTGGATGCTGGCGCGGAAACCGACGCCCGCAAACGGCTTGAAGCGAAAGCGAAATTGCAGGCGGACTTCGAGACGAAGGCGCAGAAGATTCACGCCATCTCGCAGTTGCTGAAGGCGTATTCGCTTTACCAACTCGATGTGGAATACGTCGTGCAGGAAAACAAAGTCATCATCGTGGATAAGAACACGGGGCGCTTGATGTCTGGTCGCCGCTGGAGCGATGGCTTGCATCAGGCCGTCGAAGCGAAAGAAGGCGTGGCCATTGAACGCGAGACGCAGACGCTCGCGACCATCACGATTCAAAATTATTTCCGTCTCTACACCAAACTCGCGGGCATGACCGGCACGGCGGAAACGGAAGCGTCGGAATTTTACGACATCTACAAGCTCGGCGTGCTGACGATTCCGCAGAACCGCCCGAACATCCGCAAGGATTCGGACGACTCGGTTTACAAAACGCGCCGCGAAAAATTCAACGCCGTCGTCAAAGAAATCGCCGCGCTCCACGCGCAGGGCCGCCCCGTGCTCGTCGGCACGATTTCCGTTGAGACGAGCGAAATGCTTTCGCGGATGCTGAAGAAGGAAGGGCTCATTCATTCCGTTCTCAACGCAAAATTTCACCAGTCGGAAGCAGAGATTGTTGCGCGTGCCGGTCAGCGCGGCGCCATCACCATCGCCACGAACATGGCGGGTCGCGGCACGGACATCAAACTCGGCGCAGGCGTTGCCGAAGTCGGCGGCTTGCACGTTCTCGGCACGGAACGTCACGAGTCGCGCCGCATTGACCGGCAGTTGCGCGGACGTTGCTCGCGCCAGGGCGATCCGGGTTCATCACACTTTTTCATTTCGCTCGAAGACGATTTGATGCGCCTGTTCGGCAGCGACCGCATCGTGAAATTGATGGAGCGCATGGGCCTCGAAGAAGGCGAAGAGTTGAAGCACGGTTTGCTCAACCGCTCGATCCAGCAGGCGCAGAAGCGCGTCGAAGGCCACAATTTCCAGCAGCGCAAACGCACGCTCGAATACGACGACGTGATGAACAAGCAGCGCGAAGTCATCTACGGCTTTCGCAACGAAATCATCAACAGCGACGACGTGCGCGACCGCCTCATGGACATCATCGAGGAAGTAGTGGTGCTGAAAGTCGAACAGTTCACCGCCGCCGATACCGATGCGAACGAATGGAAAATCCGCCAGCTCGCCGACTGGGTGAATTTGAATTTCCCGCTTGGAATGCCCGAGGCGGAAATCGTCAAGGCCGCGCACGCTGGCAAAGAAAAACCCGTCAGCGGTTCGCTATTCGATGGCTTGAGCGAAGCGCAGTTCGCCGTCTGCAATTTCATCAGCGACGCCATCCGCAAAGCCTACGAACTCAAAATCAGCTTCGACGAGCCGGACAAACTCGTCGCCGTGGAGCGTTACACCATCTTGAGCGCGATTGATAAACTGTGGCAGGAACATCTTTACGAGATGGACAGCCTGCGCCAGAGCATCGGCCTGCGCGCGCACGGCCAGCGTGATCCGTTACTGGAATACAAGGCCGAGGCGTTCAAGATTTTCGACGAACTGATGGTCAACGTGAAAACTGAAATCTGCCACAACGTTTTCCGCAGCGCGTCCAGCCTGCTCGCGTTTGAAAGTTTTCTCCGCAACGCGCCGCAACAGACCTTGCACCAGACCACGCAGACGCTCGGCACTGGTTCGACGGCCGCTCCCGCCAACGGCAAACGCGCCAGCGATGTCGTCAGCGAAGCCGCAAGCGCCGCCGAAGCGCAAGCCAAAGCCAAACCCGTCCGCACCGGCCCGAAAGTTGGTCGCAACGATCCGTGTCCTTGCGCCAGCGGCAAAAAATACAAGAGCTGCTGCGGAAAATAATTTCTGCACCACGCTACAGTCTTTGGTTTCATTTCGACCAGCCGCAGCGTTTCAACCACGCTGCGGCTGTTTTTTGGTAATCAGTTCAAGCGATGCTTGAAATTTTTTATCAATTCACGCTTCACCCGCGAACCGGGTTACAAACGGGGCATGAAAACGATTCTCTGTTTCATCGCCCAGTTCACCGCCGTGGTTTTTCTCGCCGAACTAGCCGCCGGTTTCGTCCACTGGTTTGAAGACGCCTACATCCGCGAACGCACGCCGCTCGTTGGCAAGTTCATTGGCCGACCGAATATTGTGCATCACCACTACCCGCGCTTCATGACGCGGCACAGTTGGTGGCAAAGCTCGTGGGACTTGGTTTTAATTTCCGCGCTGATGGTCGTCGGCGCGTGGTGCGTGGGGTTGCTGACGTGGCACGTCTGGCTGTTCGCCGTGCTGTCGGCGAACGCCAACGAGTTTCACAAATGGGAACACCGCACGCACAAGGAAAACGGATGGCTGATTTCCTTTTTGCAGGACATAAAACTTTTGCAGAGCGCCAAACATCACGCCTTGCATCATACCGACCCGAAGAACAGCCACTACTGCACCATCACGAACGTGCTGAATCCCGTGCTCGACACGCTGCGCTTTTGGGGCGGCCTAGAATGGCTGCTCGCCAAAACCATCCGCCTGCACCGCCAACCCGACACGTCCGTGCGCGGCCACGGCCCGGGGCCGGAGTGGTTGAAGGATTATCGCGTTGCTACGGCGACGGTGAAGGAGTAATTCGCTTGCCTGAAATGCAAATGAGAACAACCATGCGGCCATGAGTTCACCCAAGTTAATCAACGGTAAAAATCTGCTTTGGCTCTGGCTGATTCCGGCCACGTTAGCTTGGTTATTGATCGTTATTTGGAAGCCGTCCGGGCCAGGAATTTTTTGGATGGAAGCCGCCGTCATCAGCGCGTGCAGCTTGGTTTTCGGTTTTGCCTTGGCCTTCAGAAATTTCAAAGCAACGCGGCAACGGCTTCTAGGCGGATTGTTTTTTTCTAGCAGCAGCTTGTGCCTGATTTTTAGCGTCGCCTTTTTGGGTTGCCTGCCATTTCAAAAAAGAATGACCCCAGCCCAAATTGAGCAACAACGTGCACAGGGAGCTGCTGTGGTGAAAGCGCAGGTCGCGCGTCAACTCGCGCCGCGCGATGCGCTGGCTGACGCCACCATGCTCGACTTATCGCCGTTTTACAATCGCGAGTTAAGGTTCCTGAAGAACTTGCCTGACTTTCGCACAATCACACCGGGGACTCACAGTTGGAACGGAGTGAAATTTGATGTTCGCGCAGAGATAGAAGTTTCATGGGGAATGCCAAAGGGGCTTAAAGGCATCCCCGTTAACCGAAAATGTGCCGAACTTTATTTTCTACATGGCTTGGAGTGGTCAATGCCATCAAATACGGTGAGCCAGTTTGTGATTCATTTCACAGGAACTAACACGGTGATTCTTCCAATGATGGAGGGCAGGGACGTGGCTTCAGAATCTTTTCCCCAGAATCAAAACTACGCCGCCCAGATGCCGACGAATATGGTTGTCTTTTTGGAACGAATTTACACCAACGCCCCGCCGCAACCTTGGCGCGTATTTTTCATTAGCCGTTGGGTCAATCCAACTCCCGATCAGTCGGTAGAGACGATTGATTTTCTGCCCGGACACGTTGGCGATACTCCCTTCCTGGTGGCCATTACGCTGAAACCTGCCGGGAGCGAACGCAAATGATTTGTCCGCATTGCCAAAAAAAATTGCCGGAGAATTACGGCGCAGTCTATTGCCTGTTTTGCGGGAAAGATTTGCCGCCTGAAAACTCGGTGCAGGCAATGCCATCACATACTCTGTTCGTGGCCGCGAAAATCAATTGGCGCATTTTTTTCTTGGTGCTGTTTGCGCCCGCAATTCTTTCCTTCCTTTCACTGGCCATTGGATTGGGTGGTCTAGCCGTCTTGCCCGGATTATTCGGTGGCTTGGTTTCAGGTTTGATCTGCGCTCGCATGGTGATGGAGACAATCGCTTTTACCGGATTCATAAAATTTGCCGCTCATTTTGCACTCGCGGTTGTTTTCTGCTTTTTGTGCTATTCGCTCTGCTGGGTAGGGTGCGCGGCGGCTTTATCAATTTCGGGTAATCGCCTATGACAAGCGCAACCATAAATGACTTTCGACTCACCGACGAACTGCTCAAGCGCACCACCTCGCGCTGCCCGGTTTGCCACGCGCCGTGTCCGGCGGAAGTCTGGCGCAGCGGCGGCATCGCGCAAAAAGTTTTTCTCAAGCGCACCTGCCCCGAACACGGCGAGGCCAGCGTGTGCATCGCCTCGGACGCGCGCTTCTACTGGCTCGCCACTGGAAAATCGGAGAACGCTTGTTGTTCCGGCCTATCAACTATCAACTCACCGCTATCAACTTCCTGCTGCTCTGCCGATGGTAGCAATCCCGGCACACTCGGTCGCAACGCTCATCCCGGCGACGCGCTCGGCGTGATGGAAAAACTTTCCACCTGCCTCGCGCTCATTGAAATCGTCAACTCCTGCAATCTGTCCTGCCCGACGTGCTACGCCGATTCGCCGCTGGGCGTCGCGCAAAAGGTGGACGCCATTCCGCCCGCCGATTTGCAAAAGCGCATCCAAGGCGTGATTGATCGCAAAGGCAAAATTGAAATCCTCCAACTTTCCGGCGGCGAGCCGACGTTGCATCCGCAATTCTTTGAACTGCTCCGCTGGCTGCACGCGAACCCCGGCATTGATTACGTTCTGCTGAACACCAACGGCGTTCGCATCGCGCACGACGACGCGTTCGCTGCCGAACTCGCGCAAAATTTCCGCTACGGAAAACTTCAACTCTATCTCCAGTTCGACGGCGTGCAGGAAGCCGCGCAAAAAAATCTGCGCGGCGTCGACTTGCGCGCCACGCGCGAACGCTGCCTCACGCGCTGCGCGGAAATGAAATTGCCCGTCACGCTCGCCATGACCGTGACGCCGGAAAATCTACCGCACCTTTGGGACGCTACGGAATTCGGCCTGCGCTGGCCGAACGTGCGCGGCATTTCTTTCCAGCCGATGTTCACCAGCGGGCGGATTCCCAAGCTGGGAGCGCTGGCTTTCAGCCGGCGTGTTTCACCACAAACAAAAGAAGACCTCGCCGGCGAGACGCCAGCGCTCCCAGTCCGCTTAAACACCGCCGACATTATTTTGGCCGCCGTCGCGCAATCGTCCGGCAAACTGCGCTTCGAGGATTTCACGCCGTTGCCGTGCGGCGATCCGAACTGCGCCACCATCGGCTATCTGCTGAAAGTCGGCGGCGAGACGCGTTCCGTGAGCGACTTCATTGATTTCAAAAACGTGCAGGACTTTCTCGGCACAAAAATCCGTTACAAGCTGGAAGACCTGATGAAATGCGGCTGCGAATCCGAACCGCTCGGCGAACTGCTCAAGCAATTCGAGCTGGACGAATCGCACACCTTCCGGCTCTTCATCAAACCGTTCATGGACGCCGCGACGTGGGACGAAGATCGCATCGACCGCTGCTGCACCCACGTCATCCGCCCGGATGGAAAACTGGATTCCTTCTGCCGCTACTACTCCGGCTTTGCGGATTGCAAAACGAAATGAGGAGATAATTT
Source organism: Verrucomicrobiota bacterium (assembly GCA_041192415.1). GTDB lineage: Bacteria > Verrucomicrobiota > Verrucomicrobiia > Limisphaerales > UBA11358 > UBA11358. The sequence goes on from JBEEMY010000087.1 coordinate 7,086, forward strand.
TATGAGTGAATCAGATCAAGTCGGCCCAAATAAACCGGGTGAAAAGAAAAAATCCCCCGCATTGGCGCTCGCGCTGGCTTTTCTTCCATCCGTAATATTTCTTACCATGCTTTCCACGCTTCAGCATCAAAGCCAGCCGCCAGCCGCTCTTTTTGTTTTGTGCTGCGTTATCAGCGTGGTTTGTTGCTTGGTCTCCGCGTTCCTGCTCTTTCGTCGCAA
>JBEEMY010000088.1:0-7302 GCA_041192415.1 Verrucomicrobiota bacterium
CGCCATCCGTGACGCCGGGGTCGCGCAACAGATTGTCGCCGCCGCGCCCGACATCGCCGCTGAAGAGCCAGCGGAATTTGCGACCTTTCTCCTGCACGTCCAAAATCACCTGCGCGGAACCGAGGACGTGTCCGGCATCGCGGAAGGTAACGCTCACGCCATCCACGGGTGAAAAACTTTTTTCGTAATCGTGACCGATGAATTGTTTCACAGCCTTCTCCGCATCCGGCACGCGGTAGAGCGGCTGGACGGGCGGCAGATGTTTTTTCGCGCGCCACTTGGAAACGAAGATGGCGTCCTGTTCCTGAATATGCGCGGAGTCAATCAGCATCAGGCTGCACAAATCGCGCGTGGCCTCGGTGGCGTGGATGGGGCCGTCGTAGCCTTTGCGCGCGAGGTTCGGCAGATTACCACAATGATCAATGTGCGCGTGGCTCAAGACGACGGCGTCAATCGTGCGCGGGTCGAACGGGAAATTCAAATTCCGCTGCGTGGTCTCCTCGCGGTGGCCTTGAAACAATCCACATTCGAGCAAAAGATTTTTGCCATTCACTTCGATGAGATACATCGAGCCGGTGGTGGTGCGGGACGCGCCGAGGAAGTGGATTTTCATGCTGCGATTTAAGCATGGATGAGCGCGGATGCACGCGGAATTTTAGAAAATCGGGTTGGACATTCACGGGTGTTTGGCTAGAGTCACGCCACCGATTATGAAAAATGACACGACCACAACCTTGTTGAATTTCGTGCTGGCCGCGCTGGTCATCCTCAGCGTGGTCTTCGCGTATCTAGCCATCATGAACACCCGCGAGTTGCGCTCGTTGTCCGTCAACGCTGCCAACGCCAACAACAACATCATGCGCGTGAATTCGCTCCTGAACGATGTCATGGCTTACAACTCCACCGCCAAGTCGCCGGAATTGAACAAAGCCATCGCACTGCTCCAACCGAAATCCGTCACCAAATAATTTATGACTACCGACAGCAATTCCGAAATTTCCGCGCTGAAAAATCAGGTTTTCATCCAGCTCGTCGCGCTCATCGTCGTCACCGGCACGCTCGTGGCGTTTCTTTACCGGCAGGCCAGCGTCGCCAGCAAAGATTTGGAATCCATCAAGCCGCAAGCCTTGCTGGTCATCAACACGCTGAACCAAAACCAAGGTTCTGTGATCAGCTTCGTGAATGAAATCGTGGCCTACGGTGAGAAACATCCTGACTTCCAGCCGGTGCTGGCCAAGTATGGCATCGCCCCGGTCGCCGGCCATCCCGCCGTGACGCCCGCCGCGCCGGCCGCGCCGAAGAAATAAAAATTCTTCAACCCACCTTCCCGCCGCAGTTCGGACAATAGTTCGACTGCGGCGGAATTTTTTTGCCGCAACCAGCGCAGATGGTGTGCGCATTTTTGTGGCGGCGGTGGATGATGAGGCTGCGGATGTAGGGAATCCACGAGAACGCAACGGACAAGATGACCACGGAATCTTTCAGGTAAAAAACGGCGTAGTTGAGCATGATGACCGTCCCGACCAGACTCAACCACCAGAACGCCTGCGGCACCACGACCTGCTTCCGCTTTTCCGTGGCATACCACTGCACGATAAACCGGGAAAAGAAAATCCCGTTGCCGAGGAAGCCGATGATTTTCCAAGTGTTCCAAGTGATGCCGAGGAATTTATCGTGATGCCACAGCAGGTTGTGAATGAAATCCATTGGCTAGATTAAACCGCCGCCGCGCCGCGCTGACAAATCATTTTCCCCCTCGGTTTTGACGAACACCGTCTGCGTAGGGAAGGCGAACTCGATTTTTTCCGCATCGAACCGCTCCTTGATTTTCAGATTCAGCGCCTGCATCTCCGCAAAATGCTGTTTCACATCCGTGCCGTTCCAGACGTGGACGATGAAGATATTCAGCGCCGAATCCGCAAACCGGTTGAAGCTGATGACGAGATCGGTGGTCTTGGGGTTGGATTGAAAAATCTCCTCCAGCAACAGCGTCGCGCGTTTTACTTTTTCCACCGGCGTGTCGTAAGTCAGGCCGAGGTTCATCTCGGTCTTGATGGTCGGGCGCTTGGTGACGTTGGTGATGATGGCATTGCCCATCAATTTGTTTGGCAGCGTGACGAGGAAGCCGTCGAGATTGCGGACGCGCGTGCTGCGCAGGCCAATGGTTTCCACCGTGCCGTCCACGCCTTCCACGCGGATGCGGTCGCCGATGTGAAACGGCTTATCCAAAAGAATCGCCACCGCGCCAAACATATTCGCCACCGTGTCCTGCGCCGCGAGGCCGAGCGCAAGGCCGCCAACAGAAAGCCCCGCGAGCAAGGTCTTGATCTCGATGTTGAGGTTGTCCGCTGTGAGCAGCGCCGCGCCGATGACGATGACGACCTTGGCCGTCTTGCTAAAAATCGGGAATAACTGCGCGGCAAAAACCTTATCCTGTTCGGCAACCACCCGCTCGCGCCAGATGCCGAGCAGCAAATCCACCAGTTTCAAAAGCACATAAGTCACCGAGCACGCGACGACCACGATGAGGCCGCGCGATAAATAATCCTGCGCGCGCGATGGCCACTCGAAAGTGCCCAGCCCGATGTGCAGCAGGATGACAAACACCACCACCTTCACCGGCCCGCGCAGCAGGTCGAGGAAGAGGTCGTCATAAACCGTAGTCGTCTTGGCGGCGATTTTTTTGAGCCAAGTGCTGATGATGAAGTCGAGCAACTTGGCCGCGTAAAACGCCAGCACGATGTAGATGAGGAACGAAAGGTATTTCCACAGCGGCTGTCCGAGCAGTGTGTGGACGCACAAGAATTGAATCTGATCCAGCCCGAACGAAAGCGAATGGCTGGGCAGCCAGTCGGCAAAGGCAAAACTGTTCGGCAACGCAACCACCGGACTGGGCTGGCTGTTGGTAGTTTGCGCGCGACCATGCGCCGTGACCGTCAGGGACAAAAGTAAAATCAACCAGCGCGCCCGGTGGAACATTTCAAAACGAAACTTCATGCGGGAGATTTTTGCGAAGTTGCCGCCACACGGCAAGCGTTCAGCCAAAGGAATTTTTTAGCAGGAAACGAAACGGCCGCTTACTCGTTCAGACCCCAGTGATCCACGTTGCGCTTGGGCTCGGTTTCCGGGCGACCCATGGTCAGGTCCCAGTTTTCCGGATTCTGCGGCTGCCACGCGGTCTGCTCATTTTCCGGCGGCAACAGCGGCAGAAAATCCATCACCAGCCCCACGGCCAGTTCATCCATGCGCCGCACGAGCCGGTCAACGTCCACCTGACGCGCGGGCTTGTTCAAGACCAACGCCAGCACGCCCACCGGACGGACACGGGCCTGATGCAACGCATCCAGCCAACTTTTCATTGCCACCGGCAAGACGGCAACCTGCGTGGAAACCACAATCATGTCGGCGAGCGCGGCGTATTTCGTGGCTGCGTGCGCACATTCGGGGTCGGCGAGTTCGGAAAAATTCCAGCAGCGAAAATCGAAGTCCAAATGCTGCCCCATCTGATCCATGATGCGGCGGCAAACCTGCACCGCACGATTGTAGGCCGTAAAATCCTCGCTCAAGATCAAAACCTGACAACCATGCGGAACGTCGCCCAGACTGGCGGCGGCTTTTCCAAACATGGCTGTATCGCTCATAGGATTTTATTTTTGCAATTGCGGGTGCGAACTATTAACTGACGATTCCCATCCCGAAAGTCAAAGCAAACTTGTTCACACCAACGCCCGCGCCACCATAGTTTGCCCAGCAGAAAAAAGCAAACAACTCATCCGCCCGCAACGATTTTAACAATCTCCAGCCGGTCGCCTGCGCGCAAGGCGCGCCCCGCAAATTCCGACGGCGCGACCGCCTCGCCGTTGTGCTCCACGACGACGCTGCGCGGCAACAGTTTTTGCGCGACGAGAAACGCCTCAATCGTGCAGGGCAGTTCCGCGCGGATTTTTTCGCCATTGGCCATCACTTCATTCATCGAATCAAAATCTCCTCGCCGCGATTCAAGGTCAGCGGCGCACCGTTTATTTCCACAATCGCCGCATCATCGTGAACCTCCTTGCAGCGAACGGCTACAGACTTATCGCGCAGCTTGATGGTTTTTTGCGCGCCCGCTTCCAGCGCCACGCCGTTGATGACCGCCTGTCGCAGCTTACCCATCACCATCACGCCGCTGAATTTCAACCCGGCGGGCAGCGCCGCGGGAGCGCGCGCGCTTTCAGCCGGCGCAGACAGCGACGCAATCGGAGCCAAGCTCGCGTTCTCATCAAACGTTTCCCCCCGCCCATTCTTCACCCAATTCAAAATGTAATCCGTTCCGCCCTCGCGCTCGACGGCGACGAGCGTTTTGATTTTTCCGTTCGTGTAGGAATTTTTCAGGATGCGCTGCTGCATCGCCGGCAATTTTTTCTGCTGCATCAGCTTGTAAGCCGTCAGTTCGCAGATCGCCTCCACCGTGTCGCCGTCAATCGCGTGGCTGGCGGGACGATTTTCAAAAATCCACAAGTGCGTGTATTCATGCGCGGCCACGGCGGTCATCTCCTCGCGCGTCCGGCCGCTCAACAGAATGACTTCATGCGTCCACTTGCCGCCATCCGCCGGACGCGAGTGGGCAAAGCCGAACTTGTGCAGGCTATTCGTCGCGCCCTTCTCCGACCAATAATCCACGTCAAACAACGTCACCGTCACCTTTGGATTTTTCAGGGCGAACGCCGCGCCATACAAATCCACAACCTCATCCCGCACCTTTTCAAACAGTTCCCCGGCTTGTTCCGCCGTCAACACCGCGTTCGGCTTGTCGAACTTGCAAATGAATCGGCCATCGCCGGTTTTCGTGTGGCCATCACCGTCCTTGACCGGCAGCCAGCAGATGGTGCAGCGGTCGTTGATTTTTTCGCACTCGTCGCAAATCACGCCGCGCGGATGCGTCCAGATTTGGCCGGTCAACGGCCCCTTGCCACAGACGAGGCAGTGATAATTTTCCTTCCGTGGATCGTAAGTGTTCGTCTCACTGGCGTTGGCGCTGCCAATAACGGCGAACAGAAATAAGATGAGCGTAAGTTGGCGCATGGATTATTTATCGAGGCGCTCAATGCGTTCGATTCAGACCAGCGTAAGCAAACTGACTTCTGGGCGACAGTTGAAACGCACGCCATGCAGATTGCCCACGCCACGCGTGATGTGAATCCAGCGGTCATCCCACCGATACAAACCGGCGATAAAATTTTTATCGCGCACCGGCGCAAAGGGCGCACCAATCAGCGGGAAACAAACTTGGCCGCCGTGCGTGTGGCCGCAAAACATCGCATCCCACGCGAAATTTTTCAGCGCCGTCTTTGAATCCGGGTTGTGTGACAAGACGAGCGTTGCGTCGCTGTGAACAGTTGGCATTTTGGCGAAGGCGGCGATGGGCTCCATTTCCTCCGCCCACAAATCGCCAAGGCCAACCAGCGTCAGCTTCCAGTCGTGGATTTGAACTACCTGCGCCGCGTTGTGCAGCAGCGTCACCTTCGCCTTGGCCAACACGTCCCGGACAAATTCTGTGTCTTCATAACCGCGTCCCGAGGAGACCGCCCAGCGTCCGCCATCATGATTGCCAAGACAGGCAAAAGTGGGAGCCGTCGCCGCAAGCAAAGCCAAAGCCGCGCCGTAAATTTCCGACTGATTGAACTGGTCGCTGATGAAATCACCCGTGAGCAAAATTAAATCCGGCTGCTGTTGCAATCCAAGCCGGATGGCCGCGCTGATAAAATCCATGCTGACGACCGGCGACGCGTGAAAATCTGAAAGCTGCAAAATCTTCAAGGGCCGCTTGCTTCCGCCTTGGGATAACGGAAGCTCATGCCGTCCCACCTCAAGCCAGTGCGGTTCCACCCAATGCCCATAGCTCATACATCCCACACCGCCAAAGCCGCCCAGCCCCACCAGACGAAGAAAATTCCGGCGGGATAGTATTTTTCTAGGATGCTGCACAGGAAATCAGACAGCGAGAACTCCAAAACGCACAAACAAATTTCACGCCGTCAGCGATGCCACTTACGTTGGCTGTTCAATTCACCAGCCGATACCAGTTGTCGCGCTGGTGCGGTTCGTAGCCGAGGTCTTTGATGAGCCGGTGCATATCCGGCACGGTCATCTGGAACGTCGTGCCCGCCTGCGAGACGACGTTTTCCTCGATCATGATGCTGCCCAAATCATTCGCGCCGTATTTGAGCGCGATCTGGCCGATCTCCAAACCTTGCGTGACCCACGAGCTTTGGATGTTCTCGAAGTTGTCGAGATAGATGCGGCCCAGCGCCTGCGTGCGCAGGTATTCGTGCGCGCCAACGGTCGGCGCGCGGAGCTTGGTGTGCTCGGCTTGAAACGTCCATGCGATGAACGCGGTGAAATTTCCCAGCTGCGGATTTTCTTTTTTGCGCGCCAATGAAATGTCCTGTTGAACGCGGAGCCGATCCAGATGTTCGATGCGCTCATCCGTCGTCTCGACGTGGCCGAACATCATCGTCGCGCTTGAATAAAGTCCGAGGCGATGCGCCACGTCCATGACTTCCAGCCAGTCATCGCTCATCGCTTTCAGCGGGGCAATGCGTTTGCGCACGCTGTCCACGAGGATTTCCCCGCCGCCGCCGGGAATCGAGCCAAGCCCTGCCGCCTTGAAATCGCCGATGATTTTTTCCAGCGGTTCATTGAAGACTTCTCGGAAATGAATGAACTCGCTCGGGCTGAACCCGTGGATGTTGAACGTGGGGAATTTATTTTTGACGTGCGAGAGCAAATCCAGATACCACTGTTTCGTGAGCTTGGGATGATGTCCGCCCTGCATCAACATCTGCGTGCCCCCGAGCGCGATGGTCTCCTCGATTTTTTGGTCAATTTCCGGCAGCGTGATGACGTAGGAATCGTCGTCCTTCTCTGTGCGATAAAACGCGCAGAACTTGCAATAGACATTGCAGACGTTTGTGTAATTGACGTTGCGGTCCACGTTGAACGACACGATTTCGTTGCCGCGTCCGTTGTAAGCCTTGGCCTTGGCGAGCTGGCGGCGGCGGTCGGCGAGCGCGCCCAGTTCTTCGAGTGGCAGCGCGTAAAGGCGCTTGGCGTCCGCGCGGTCAATGCGCTGGCCGTCCCAGACTTTTTGCAAAAGCGTGTCGAGTGATGCGTCGTAAATCACGGCAGCAGATTAACCAATTCAAGACCCCGAATCAAACCGCAGATTAACACCGATGCCCGCAGATGAATTTTACCTGCGTTTATCGGCGGTCAAAAATTATCGCGTCCGCTTGAATTTTTCCGGCGGCAAGCCCGCCA
>JBEEMY010000089.1:0-7283 GCA_041192415.1 Verrucomicrobiota bacterium
ACGATGGCGTGGGGCTGCAACCTTGGCCCCACCAATCAATTCACCCTCCGCAACGCCTACGAGTTTCTGAACGCGCCCGACCAGTTTTATTTCAACCGCACCACGCACACGCTCTACTACTTCGCCCGCGCCGATGAAGACATGGGCAAAGCCACCGTCGTCGCGCCGTTGAGCGAAGGACTGCTACGCGTGACGGGCAACTCGACGAATGACCGCGTGAAAAATCTGGTCTTCACCGGCCTGACGTTTTCCTACGACCACTGGCTCTTGCAACACGTCGGTGATTCGCACGGCATGGTGGGCGTGCAAAGCCTCGGCCTCTACACGCGTTTCCGCGCCGATGGCAACTGGCACAAGAGCCGTTACAATCTCTGCGACCTGCCGCAGGCCACGGTGGAACTTCGCAACGCGGAAAACATTTCCTTCGCGCGAAATCATTTCACGCACCTCGCGAATGGTTGCGCCGTGAGCCTCGTGAATGATGTGGTGGACAGCGACGTCACGGGCAATGTCTTCGACGACCTCTCCGGCAACGCCGTGAACATCGGTCATCCCCAGCACTACGTCATCGGCGACGGGCCGTTGTTTCCGGCGGGCATCGAGGGAGTTTGTGCGCGCGACAAAATTTCCAATAACTACATCCGCCGCGTGAGCCTCGACTACAAACAGGGCGAGGCCATCAGCGGATTTTTCACCGAGGCGGTGGAGATTTCGCACAACGACATCGCGGGCGTTCCCTACGGCGGCATCGCGCTCGGCTGGTGGTGGGGCAACGCGGAGATTCCGCCGTCCACCGTGCCGCGCAACAACGTCATCGCTTTCAACAAAGTGTTCGATACGCAGCAGGAATTGCCGAAGGACGGCGGCACGATTTATGTTCTTGGCGAACAGCCGGGCGGGCGCATTGAAGGCAATTACGTCCACTCGCTCTCGCGCCTGATTTATCCCGACGACGGCTCGGCGGGCTGGACGATTTCGCGCAACGTCCTCGACCCGCAGCCGGACGGCAAATGGCTGTTCGTGTGGACAGATCGCATCCACGATTTGCGGATTGAAAACAATTTCATCACCGGCACGAATTTGCAGAACAAGGCGACGAACAACTGCGCGCCAGTTGGAACGGTCGTCGCGACCAAGCCGTTTGCCGGAGCCGCAAAAAAAATCACGCAGTCGGCGGGGCTGGAGAAAGAATTCCAGAACCTCGCCAAGCCGTGATTTGATTTCAACCCGCGTCGGGGTGTATTCAGGCTTCCATTCAAGTTTGTGAGTCCGCTACGGAACTAGTTGGCTCGGGCGACTTTCATTTCATCGGCTGGAAAACTTTTGCGCCAGCACTTGCGCGCGATACGCGAAAATTTTTTCCACGTCCGGCCGCACCAGCCAGCGATGCACCAGAAAATCAAACGGCGCGGCATAGCGCACCACATCGCGTGTCAGCGTGCCGCTGGCCCGCGCCGCAAACGTATGTTCGTGAATCCACTGCTGGTAAGGGCCGCGAATCTGTTCGTCCACGAAACGGTGCGGTGGTCGCCAGTCTTTGATGCGCGTGCGCCAGCGCACTGGCACGCCTCGCACGCGCAGCCGGTAGTCAATCAGCGTCCCTTCACGCATCGTGATCGGCAGCGGCGTGACGATTTGAAAATTCAGCCACGGCGGCGTCAGCGCGTCGAGGTTGCCAGCGTCGGCGAAAAATGGAAAAATTTTCTCCGGCGGCAACGGCAGCCAGAGTTCGGTTGAAAATTCGTGGACACGCATGATGATAATTTTTGGTGAGGCGTTTTGAAATCATTGCGCCTAAGCCACCAAATAAACGTGCCGGACGGGAGAATGGATGCAATTGTTGCATCCAAAGTTCTACGGCAGACGAATTAGCTTCCAGTCGCGTGGTTGACCTTTTTTTGGATATGAAAAAAAATCTGGCCGTTTGGAAAAAATTATTACTGCTCGTTTGCCTCATGGCGCTGCTCGGCGGCTGTGCGACCACGCAGACGCCGGTGCGCACCGTGCCCCATGTGGATTTGAACCGTTATCTCGGCAACTGGTATGTCATCGCCAACATTCCGTATGTCCTGGAAACTGGAAAGGTTGCGACCTATGACACCTATTCGATGCGACCGGATGGACGCATGAATAATGTTTTCACTTTCCGCAAAGGCTCGTTTGCCGCGCCGGAAAAAAGCTGGCACGGCGTGGCTTGGGTGGCGAATCATGAATCCAATGCCGAGTGGAAAGTGCGTTTTCTCTGGCCGCTCTACTCAACGTATCTCGTGCTGGAACTCGATCCCGAATATCGCTGGGCCGTGGTGGCTACGCCGGGACACAAGCTGCTCTGGGTGCTCGCGCGGCAACGCCAGTTGAACGAAACCACCTACGCTGAAATCCTCAAACGAATCGCGGCGCAGGGTTATGATTCCAACCGCCTCACCAAGGTGCCGCAACCCGCAGAGCCTTGAAATCTCGATAATTTTCTCTGCAACCCGGTTCACCGACTGATTTATTCTTCGTGCGCCAGCGAGCAAACGCGGCAATTCCAAACTGCGCCGGAATCAACCGCCGACCAGCACCATGTTTTTGATGGTTGGCGAAGCTGCGCCGCCGCTCGCTTCTTCGGTCACGGCAAATTTACCGGCCACCTTAATCAGTTGCTTGGCCTTGAACTCCACGCGCACACCGCCATTGGCATCCACGCGAAACACGCCCGCATCCACCGGCGTGGTGCCGTTCTCCAGCACCCACAATTGGTAATTGCGATCCGCCGGCAGCGGCTTGAGATGTTGCACCACAAACACGCCCTCCTGCTTGGAATCGTCCCACAGCGTCACGGCCACGGCGGTGGGCGCATCGGCCAAGAGCGAATTCAGCATGGCAATTTTCAGATTTGCCAGCCGGTTCGTGGCTTGCAGTGCGAACACGGCCTGCTGCAAGTTATTCGTCGCCGCTGACAATGATTGCGCGAGTTGGTTGAGTGAATTGATTTGCAGTGCTTGCACGTCAGCCTGCTGGCGTAACCAACCGGTCTGTGCGAACAACGCCAGACACAAAACGGCCAGGCACATCGCCAGCGACCACGGCAGCCAGTTCTGGAAACCGGGTTTGCGCTCCGGCAGCGAAATTATTTTTTGCGGCTCGCCGACCGCCGCGAGAATTTTTGCGCGCAACTGCGGCGGTGGTTCCACCAGCGGCACCGCGCCCGCCAGCGCGCCGGTGGCGGTGCTCAACCCGGCGACGAACCGTTTCAATTCGGGATCCGCCTGCATGACCCGCTTGAACTCGCGCGCTTCCGCCGGGGTCAACGCGCCCAAAACGTGCAACGCCGCCGTTTCTTCCATGCGTTCGTCCATCATAGAACGCCCTCCAGTTGGTCGCGCAGTTTCAGCAGGCCACGCCGGATGCGCGCCTTGATAGTTCCAAGCGGTTCGGAAAGTTTTTTGGCAATCTCGTCCTGCGTCAGCCCAGAGAAATACGCCAACTCGATCGCGTGCCGTTGTTCCGTCGGCAGTTCCACGATGGCCGCTTGAATTAGTTTCGCCTTGTCGTGGCTGTGCAGCGCCTCATTCGCCGTGTCGCGAACTTCGCTGACGATGGCGAATTCCGCGCCCGCCTCCTCGGCCAGCCGGCGGCGGCGTTGCGAGGCGCGGATGCGGTCAATCGCCTTGTTGCGCGTCATGGTCGCCACCCAACTCGAAGCCTTGCCGAGTTTGGGATCAAAAACGCCCGCCTTTTCCCAGAGCTGCACAAACGTCTCCTGCAACAGATCCTCGGCCTCGCCAGCGTCATTGAGAATTTTTGACGCCACGGAAAACATCAGCGGGGAATGGCGATCGTAGAATTCGGCAAAAGCCGCGCGATCCTGCGCCGCGATGCGCCGGAGTAGTTCGCTGTCTTGATCTGATGCCGCCGGATCGTTCACGCCTTCAATAAAAATCGGCAGCGACCGCCCCGGCCGCGCGTAAATGACGCGAAAGACGTTGCCTAAATCGTTGCATACGCACAGGCTCATATCAAACCAACCGGCCGGTTACAAGCGGCCTTGTTCATTAGATGAACGATTGGCTTGCCTATACGGATGCAATTTTTTATTGCATCCAAAGCTAGGCGGCGGACGAATTAACAACTGAAAGCGGAATCCCATTGGTTGATTATGAAAAAGTCCCGAACAACCCTCAAAAACAGCTTGGTTTCTTTGACGCAGTGGTTTGACACTGACCATGGGAACGGCGACCTCGCTGCCATCCGCGCCAAGCCGGACAAGGTGGAATTCATCCGCGTCCTGCCGTTCATCTTTCTGCACCTCGGCTGCCTCGGCATTTTTCTCGTGGGCTGGAGTTGGACGGCGGTGGCGGTGGCGGTGGCTTTGTATCTCGTGCGGATGTTTGCCATCACCGGATTCTATCACCGCTATTTTTCGCACAAAACTTTTAGCACCTCGCGCGCGGCGCAATTTCTGTTCGCGCTGCTCGGCGCGACCGCCGTGCAACGCGGGCCGCTCTGGTGGAGCTACCAGCACCGCCATCACCACAAACATTCTGACGAGGCAGAGGATGTCCATTCGCCCAACGTCCGTGGCTTCTGGTGGTCGCACATCGGCTGGATCACCAGCGCGCGGAATTTCCCCACGGACTACTCGCAAGTCCGCGACCTCGCGAAATTTCCCGAGCTGGTTTTTTTGAACCGCTTCGATTCGCTCGTGCCGGCGTTGTTCGCCGGCGCGCTGTTTGCAGCCGGACATTTTCTCGGCAAATTTTTCCCGGCGCTCGGCGTGACCTCGTGGCAGTTGCTCGTCTGGGGATTTTTCATCAGCACCACCGTTTTGTTTCACGCCACCAGCAGCATCAATTCGCTGGCGCATCTGCTCGGCAAGCGCCGCTACGAAACCGAGGACAACAGCCGCAACAGTTTTATTCTCGCGATGATTACGCTCGGCGAAGGCTGGCATAATAATCATCACCGCCACATGAGCACCGTGCGCCAAGGTTTTTACTGGTGGGAAATTGACATCTCCTACTACTGCCTCAAGGCGCTCTCATGGACTGGAATCATCTGGAACCTCAAACCCGTGCCGCTCGCTGCCTATGAAAATAATCATCCGCTTCGCGCCGACAAAAATCTTTCTCCCCGCCATTCTCCCCGCGCGTGAAACGGCTCGCCATCATTGGAACGGGCATCGCCGGCTTGGGCTGCGCGCATTTCCTGCACCGCCGGTTCGAGCTGACGCTCTACGAAAAAAACAACTACGCGGGCGGTCATACCAACACGGTTGCAGTGCCGGAAGAAAATCGTTCCGTGCCGATTGACACGGGTTTCATGGTTTTCAACGAAGTCACTTACCCAAACCTGACGCGGCTGTTTCGCGAACTCGGCGTCGCCACCAAACCCGCGCCCATGTCCTTCAGCGTCCAGCATCTGCCAACCGGTTTGGAGTTTTGCGGCACGAGCCTGAATCATCTTTTCGGCCAGCGGAAAAATCTTTTCCGCCCGCGATTCTGGAAAATGATTTTGCAAATCAACCGTTTCAACACCGAGGCGATTGAGGCTCTGACCTCGCCGCAATTTCAAAACCATGCGCTTGGCGAATACGTCCGCGAACGGAACTACGGCGAGGACTTCCTGAATTTTTATCTCGTGCCGATGAGCGCCGCCGTCTGGTCCACGCCGCCGGAGCGGATGCTGGAATTCCCCGCCGTCACGCTGCTGCGCTTTTTTCACAACCACGGCTTTCTCGGCCTGAATACGCAGCATCCGTGGCTCACCGTCGTCAATGGCGCAAAATCCTACGTCGAAAAAATCACCGCGCCGTTCCGCGATAAAATTAAATTAAAAAGCGGTGCGGTTTCGGTTCGTCGCGAAAGTGGCGGTGTGAAAATCACCGACGTTTCTGGCCGGACTGAAATTTTTGACCAAGTCATTTTCGCCAGCCACGCCGATGAAACGTTGACGCTGCTTGCCGATGCCGACACGCAAGAGCGAGCCACGCTCGGTGAATTCAAATATCAACCCAACACCGCGCTCCTGCACACGGATGAATCCGTGATGCCGAAAACGAAACTATGCTGGGCGTCGTGGAACTACCGGATGAATCGCGCCGCCGATGGAAAGATTTCGCCCTCGACGATTTACTGGATGAATCATTTGCAAGGCGTTTCCGACCGGCAGAATTATTTCGTCTCCATCAACGGCGAAAATTCGGTGAATCCAAGCAAGGTTCTCAAGCGTATCCAATACGAGCACCCGTTGTTCAGCCTGGGTGCTACCCGGGCGCAACACGAGTTGCCCAAGCTGAACGAACGCATGACCAACGTCTATTTTTGCGGGAGCTATTTCCGCTACGGCTTCCACGAAGACGCCTTCACGTCCGCGCTGGATTTGTGCCGGCAGCTCACGGGGGAAAGGCTCATGCCATGAATTCCTGCCTCTACGAATGTTCCGTGATGCACCACCGCTTCGCGCCGAAGGTTCATCACTTCCGGCACGACATCTTCATGTTCTACCTCGACCTGGATGAACTTGATTTGGTCGCGAAAAAAATTTCCCTGTTCAGCCATAACCGTAAAAACATTTACAGCTTCCGCGATGCTGACCACGAACCGGCTGGTGAAAATCTGCTCAAAGAACGCATCGTTACTTTCCTGCGCCAGAACGGAATTGACCTCGGCCCTTTTGGTCGCGTGATGTTGCTCACCCTGCCGCGCGTGCTCGGCTACGTTTTCAATCCCATTTCGATTTACTATTGCTTCGACGACCAGGGCGAACCGGTTTGCTCCGTGGCCGAAGTCGGCAACACGTTTCGCGAAATGAAATTATTTCTGCTGCGCCGCGAAGAATTTGAAGCGGGCGCGACTTTCAAAAAAATTGTCCCCAAACATTTTTACGTTTCGCCATTCTCGGAACTGGATTTGAACTTTGATTTTGAATTGAAAATTCCCGGCGACAAACTGGACGTGAAAATTGACGACCGGAACGGCGACAACAAAATTCTCATCACCACGCTCACCGGCCAGCGCACCGAGCTGACCAACAAAAATCTTTCGTGGTTCACGCTCAAGTATCCGCTCGTCACGCTGAAGGTGACCGTCACCGTATCCAAGGTCGGCGTCGGGATATATCCGGCGGCATTTTGTGCCGTGCTTCCGGCTGGCTGGGCCGGCGCTACCGCGCTCGACTGGCCAGGAGCAGCCGCAGCGGTGGCTTTGATATTGCGGAGCGAGAAGCCGTGGCGCAAAGCGACGCTGTTGAGGTCGATGATCAGGCGGATATTGTCCACAGTGTTGGGGATCATCTTGTCC
>JBEEMY010000090.1:0-7282 GCA_041192415.1 Verrucomicrobiota bacterium
CACGCAGGCTTCGTTGCGCTTGAGTTCGGCGCGCATCGCGCCAGCGGCGGGTTCGACGAGCGACACATCTTCGGTGATGTGCGACGGAACGCCGTAGCAGAGGACGGCGTAGCGGATTTTGGATTCCACCACGCGGGTTTCCATGTGCGCGGGCTGGCCAGCGGCGGCGGGAATGTTCACTTTACCAAATTTCCAGAGCCGCGCTGACTCTAGTTTTTCGGCGAGCGGCTGTTGCAATTGCTCGGTGAAGTCCGCGCGCGAGATAATTTCGTTCGTCGTCAGCGCGAAGCTGAAAATGTGGGCGGCGGGAACCTGACGCATCGCCGCGTAGTGCTGGGCGATGTCTTTTGAGCCGGGCATCTGTGAATTGTAGATGACCACGACTTCCTCGCCGCCCGCGCTGGCGGACAACGTGGAGCAGGCGAGGAGCAATCCCGTGAGATAATTTGCCAGACGTGATTTCAAAATGCGGACGATATTCTGACTTTGGCCGGAGGATGGGTCAAGCCGTGCGGCGGCTGGTGGTGTCCTAATTCAGCCGGAGCGCGGAGCGAATGATTTTAACGCCGGTCTGCCTGACGCTGCGCTGCGGTTTGGGACAAACCGCGCTCCAAACCAGACGGCTCCTAGACGGGCGGGCGCGGCTGGAGCTTGGCTTTCAGAACGTGGATGAGCGCCTTGACCGTCAGTTCAATGAAGAGAAACGGTTTGCCGATGAAGTCATTGCCGCCCGCCATCGTGGAGTTGGTGCGGTTCTCAAAGTCGTTCAGGCTCGTCACGAAAACCACCGGCGTTTTCTTGTGCTGGGGCAGGGCGCGGAGCTTGGCGCACAGTTCGTAGCCGGTCATGCCGGGCATATCCACGTCGAGAAAGATGAGGTCAAATTCGCCTTCCGTGAGCAACTGCAACGCCTGCTGCGGGTCGTCCACGTTGACGGATTTCAACTTGGCTTTTTCCAGCGCATAGACGATGGCGCGGCGGGAAATGGCTTCGTCATCCACGACCAGAATTTTTGAGGCGGGAATTTCCTGCCGTTCCGGGTGCGTGCCTTTTTCAAACAGCAGGCCGAGGAAATCCACCGCCGCCGCGATGGTGCGCGTGGTGGACTGGTTCAAGTTTTTCGGCTTCTCGTAAATTTCCTTGAGCAACGCCTCGACCGCCGCCGACATATGCGCGACGAGCGAGAGGCCGGCGATGCCGGAATTGCCATTCAACGTGTGCACCAACCGGTAAAGCTCATAGACTTGCTTGAGCTTGACGACATCGGTATCGGCCTTGATGAGCGCCTGCATTCCTGTGCGCAACGAGGTGAGCGTGGTGGGCAGATTATCCACGAAAGTTTTCCGCAGGTCTTCCTGGAATTTTGCGTCGTTGTCCGACGACTGCGCGGCAGTCTTGGCTGGCGTGGCCTCGTTGGCGGTGGACGGCTTGTTCTGCGGCAACGCGCCGCTGTCGCCCACGGTGTGACGGATCACTTCGATGACATCCTTGGGCGTGCAACTGGACTTGGACAAACATTTGTTCGCGCCCGCGCGCCACGCGTCCTGAATGATGTTCGTCAGGTAGGTGTTGGAAAAAACGATGATGGGAATCTTGGCGAAATCCGGTTCGCTGCGGACTTCCTTGATGACATCCACGCCGGAAATGCCCGGCAGCATCAGATCCAAAATGATGGCGTTCGGCTGGAACGTCCGCATCACGCGCAGGCCGGATTCGCCGTCCACGGCGACCTCAACCTTGTAGCCTTCGACGGCGAGCTTGTTGCGATAGACGTTGGCGACAATCTGGTCGTCCTCAATGATTAGGATTTTTTTCATGCCGGGTTAAAGTTTTTGAACACGGGGGCGAGTTCGGGGTTGAGTTTTAGAAATTCCTGAACGGCGGTGTAATCTTGCGCGGCCAAGGCGAGAATTCCCGCCGTGCCGGTCAATGAACCAGCGCCCGCAATTTTTTCCAGCTCGCGCAATTTTGGCACGAGGTGCGTCATGCCCAGCGTGGCGCTCGCGCCCGCGCAACTGTGCGCCACGCGCCGAAGCGCATCGGCGTTGCCGCCATTGACCGCGTCTTGCATCTGGCCGAATTGTTTGTGCGTTTGCTTGAGATACATTTCCACCAGTTCGCGCAAACTGTCGTGGTTGCCGTCGGTCAAATCCAGCATCCGATCCATGTCCACGGCGGGTTCGGCGGCGGAAATGTCGCCGGGCTTGAGGTCGGTCTTTTTCGTTTCGGACATCATTTTTCCGCCCCAGCGTTCGAGCATATCGCGGACATCTTTCGGGCGCACGGGCTTCGCCAGATAATCATCCATGCCGGCGGCGATGCATTTCTCGCGGTCGCCCGCCATCGCGTGCGCCGTCATCGCGCAGACGATGATGCGCGGCGGATACTGCGCGTGGTCGCCCGCCATCTGTCGCTTGCGCAACATCCGCGTGGCTTCGTGGCCGTCCATCTCCGGCATCATCACGTCCATGAAAATAAAATCGAACGGCTGCTTGTCCAGCCAGTCCAGCGCCTCGCGTCCGTTGCCCGCCACTTCCGGCGCGTAGCCGAGCTGTTGCAAAATGCGGACGGCGACTTTCTGGTTGATGGCGTTGTCATCCACCAAAAGAATTCGCAGCGGCAAGGCTAGGGAAAGCAATTGCACCGGCTTGAGCGGTTCCGGGGGACGCGATGGGATGCGCGGGCTTAAGAGTGCGCGTTCCAGCGCGGCGGCCAGTTGCGCGGGCTTCACCGGCTTGTGCACCGCGTGCGCGAATACGATGCGGACTTCTTCCGAACTGCTCTTGCGCTTGCCGAGCGGCGTGAGCAACACCATCGGCAGCATTGCGGCGCTCGGAAGTTTTTGAATCTCGTGCGCCACCGCGAGGCCGTCCATGCCTTGTAGATGCAAATCAATCAGCGCGAGGTCAAAGTTGTTTCCCTTGCGCAACAGTTCCATCGCCTGCGCGGAATTTTCCACCGCCTGCGGCAACATTCCCCACAACCGGCATTGGTCGAAGAGGACATTGCGTGCCGTGGCGTTGTCATCAAGGATCAAAATTTTCAAGTCCGCCAACCGCGCCAGCTTGCCCGTGTGCGACGGCGGTTTGGAATCGGCGGTGGCCGTGGCGTTGATGGTGAAATGGAACGTGGAACCTTCGCCCGCCACGCTCTCCGCCCACATCTTGCCGCCCATCAATTCGACGAGGCGACGGCTGATGACCAGACCCAATCCCGTGCCGCCATATTTGCGCGCCGTGGAAACATCCGCTTGCGAAAACGGTTTGAATAATTTTGCCAGCCGGTCCGGTGGAATGCCGATGCCGGAATCCTTCACCGAGAAATGCAACCGCATCGCCAGCGGATTTTCCGCCTCGGCGGGCGTGAGCTGCATCTTCACCACGCGCACAAACACTTCGCCGCGCTCGGTAAATTTCAAACCGTTGCCGATGAGGTTGACCAACACCTGCCGCAGCCGTTGCGCATCGCCGTCAATCATCGCGGGCAGGCGTTCGTCCACCTGATAGGCGAGGTCGAGCGACTTGTCGAGCGCACGCGGCGCGAGCAGGTCGAGCGATTCCTCGATGGCCGCGCGCAAATCAAACGGACGGCTTTCCAGTTCCATCTTGCCCGCCTCAATCTTCGAGAAGTCGAGAATGTCGTTGATGATTTTCAGGAGCGACTCGCTGCTGTTGTAAATCGTATCGAGGTAGCCGCGTTGATCGGCGGTGAGCGAGGACTCCATCATCAGCCCCGTCATCGCGATGACGCCATTCATCGGCGTGCGGATTTCGTGGCTCATCGCCGCGAGGAAATCGGATTTGGCGCGGGAGTTTGATTCCGCCGCGCGCACGGCATCCGTGAGTTCTTGAGCGCGGCGGATGGCCTCTTCAAATTTTCGCTTCGTCACCACGCCGCTGCGCAGGCGCGCGCGCAACACGGCGCTGCTTTCAAACGGCGTGGGAATCAGTTCATTCACGCCCAAGTCAAACGCGCGCAACACGGCGTTGGTATCCGTCACCGGCGCCAGCGCGATGGTGAAGACCGGCGTAGGCAACGGCTGATGCTTGAGCTGGCGCAGCAGGTTGAGACTGTCCGGCTCGCAGGATTTCAAATCCAGCAGCAGCAAGTCCGGCGGATGCGTCTGCAACGCGCGCGCCGCCTCCGTGCCGTTGGCGGCAAAGCCCACGCTGCCGCCGTCCATGCGGATGGCGAGCGACAAAGCCTCCGCCAGCTTCGGATCGTTCGCCAGCAGCAGGACTTGAAATTTGGTTGGATTCATTTCGGCATGGCCGGATGTGCCCCGGAACACGGGGTTTAACAGATTTTAATTCGGCCAGCCAGCCGATTTTTTAAGGAGTAACTGAAAGAATCGTTGCGACTTCTCGTCGGCGTGTTGGAAACCAAGCGGGCCGGGTCACGGAAACGAATGCCCCAATTTTTTCCGCAACGACTCGATTGCCATGCGTGGTTCAGGATTCATCTGACGTGATTTTTCCCTCTTGGCGTTGGACAAAGCTGCCGATTTATAGCAGAGTCTTTTCATTATGAGCGATGAAGCCATGAGCAATTTTACGCCGCGCGCCCAACAGGTTCTCGCGCTGGCCCGCAAGGAAGCCGACCGCCTCAACCACAATTTTCTCGGCACGGAGCATCTGCTCCTCGGCCTGATTAAATTGGGGCAGGGCGTTGCCGTCAACGTGCTGCAGAAGATGGGGCTCGACCTCGAAACCGTCCGCCTCGAAGTCGAGAAGCAGACGCCGAGCGGGCCGGATCAAAAGATGATCGGCAACATTCCCTACACGCCGCGCGTGAAAAAAGTCATCGCGCTGGCGCAGAAGGAGGCGAAAAATCTCAACCACACTTACGTCGGCACGGAGCATCTGCTGCTCGGTTTGCTGCGCGAGGGCGATGGCGTGGCGGCGAAAGTTTTGCGCGCGCTCGATGTGGACATCGAGCTGTGTCGTCAGGAAATTTTGAAGGAATTGGATCCGAACTTCGCGGCGCAACCCGGCGAAGAAGGCCAGCAGCAGCCCGGCGAACCCGCTGCGGAAAAACAGGCGGCCGGCACGGCGGGCGAGAAGAAGGGCGATGTGAAAACGCCCGCGCTCAAGGCCTTTGGTCGTGACCTCACGGAAATTGCGCGCAAGGGCGACATGGATCCGGTCATCGGCCGCAAAAATGAAATCGAGCGCGTCATCCAGATTCTTTGCCGCCGCACGAAAAATAATCCGGTGCTGCTCGGCGAAGCGGGTGTGGGCAAGACGGCCATCGTCGAAGGTCTCGCGCAGGAAATTGCAGCGGGCAACGTGCCGGAACTGTTGTTGGGCAAGCGCGTCATCACGCTGGACCTCGCGCTGATGGTCGCGGGCACGAAGTATCGCGGACAATTTGAAGAGCGCATCAAAGCGGTGATGGACGAAATTCGCCGCGCGAAAAATGTCATTCTGTTCATTGACGAGTTGCACACTATCGTCGGCGCCGGTTCGGCGGAAGGCACGATGGACGCGAGCAACATCATCAAGCCCGCGCTCTCGCGTGGCGAGATGCAGTGCGTCGGCGCGACGACGTTGAACGAGTATCGCAAATACATCGAGAAGGACGCCGCGCTTGAACGCCGTTTCCAATCGGTGAAAGTCGAAGCGCCTTCGATTGATGACGCCATTGCGATTTTGAAAGGCTTGCGCCACAAATACGAAGAGCATCACAAAGCGGAGTTCACCGACTTGGCCGTGGAACAGGCCGTGAAACTTTCTGACCGTTACATCACCGACCGGTTTTTGCCGGACAAGGCGATTGATGTTTTGGACGAGGCCGGTTCGCGCGCGCGCATCAGCACGATGACGCGTCCGCCGGAAATCAAGGCGATGGAAGCCGAGATTGAGGAGATCAAAGGCAAAAAAGAAAAATCCATCAAGAATCAGGATTTTGAAGGCGCGGCCAAGATGCGCGATCAGGAAAAGCAGGCGAAGGACAAGATGGAAACCCTGCTTAAAGACTGGCGCACGAAGGGCGACGAGAAACGCATTGTCGTCGGCGAGGATCAAATTTTGCAGGTGGTTTCCAAGTGGACGGGTATTCCGCTTCAGCGCATGGGCCAAGACGAAATGGCGCGGCTGCTCACCGTTGAAGTGGAGATGGAAAAAGTCGTCGTCGGCCAGCGCGAGGCGGTTTCCGCGCTGTGCAAGGCGCTGAAACGTTCGCGCGCGGATTTGAAAGACCCGCGCCGTCCCATCGGCACATTCCTGTTGCTCGGCCCAACGGGTGTTGGCAAAACGCTTTTGGCGAAGACGCTCGCGGAACAAATGTTTGGCGACACGAAATCGCTCATCCAACTCGACATGAGCGAATACATGGAGAAGTTTAACGTGTCGCGTCTCGTCGGTTCGCCGCCGGGCTACGTCGGCTACGAGGAAGGCGGACAGCTCACGGAAAAAGTCCGGCGCAATCCGTATTCCGTCGTGCTGTTTGACGAAATTGAAAAGGCGCATCCCGACGTGTGGAATATGCTGTTGCAAATCCTTGAAGAAGGAAAGCTGACGGACAGCATGGGGCGCATCGTGAATTTCCGGAACACGATCATCTTGATGACGTCCAACGTCGGCTCGGACACGCTGCGGAAATCGTCCACGCTCGGCTTCGCGCCCATCACGGACGAGGCCACCTACGAGAAGGCGCGCGAACGCGTTATCGAAGAGGCGAAGAAAACCTTCCGCCCGGAATTTTTGAACCGCTTGGACGATGCGATTGTGTTCCGCTCATTCACCAAGCCTGACCTCATCCAGATTTTGAACCTGGAAGTGGAAAAAGTTTTGGAGCGTTTGCGGAAGAAAAATCTCAAGCTGGAACTCGACGACAAGGCCAAAGACCTGCTCGTAGAAAAGGGCTACGACCCGCAATACGGCGCGCGTCCGATGCGCCGCGCAGTCGAGCGTTTCTTTGAAGACCCGCTCGCCGAGGAAATTCTCAAAGGCGTGCTGGTCGAAGGTGACCTGATTAAAGTCACCGCCGATAAAGAAAAATTGCTATTCAACCAGAAGCCCGCGGCGACCGAAGGTGCGGTGGCGAGTTGAGGAAAATTTAGTTTCCAAGCCGCGTTGAAAAACGCGGCTTTTTTGTTGGCGAAATTCTCCGGCAAAATTTACGCTGTGCGGATGAAAGGCATCATCCTTGCCGGCGGCGCTGGCTCGCGGTTGTATCCGCTCACGCTCGTCGCGAGCAAGCAGCTCCAGCCAGTTTTTGACAAGCCAATGGTTTATTATCCGCTCACGACGCTCATCGAGGGCGGCATCCGCGAGCTGTG
>JBEEMY010000091.1:0-7241 GCA_041192415.1 Verrucomicrobiota bacterium
CGATGCGCGCCATCTTCGACACCATCCGCAAAGTCGCCACGAGCGATGCGCCGGTTTTGATTTTGGGCGAGAGCGGCACGGGCAAGGAAATGGCCGCGAAGGCGATTCACCAACGGAGCAACCGCAAGGACGGCGCGTTCGTGGCCATCAACTGCGGCGCGATTCCCGAAACGCTTTTGGAAAGTGAATTGTTCGGCCACGAAAAAGGTTCGTTCACCGGCGCGCACGTCCAGCGCAAAGGCCGCATCGAGTCAGCGGAAGGCGGCACTTTGTTTCTGGATGAAATCGGCGAGATTCCCCTGCCCTTGCAGGTGAAGCTGCTGCGCTTTTTGCAAGAGCAGACCATCGAACGCATCGGCGGGCGGCAATCCATCCAGATCAACACGCGCGTAGTAGCCGCGACGAATGTGGATTTGAAAAAGGCGATGGCGGCGGGAAAATTCCGCGAGGATTTATTTTATCGCCTCGCCGTGGTGTCGGTTTCGCTGCCGCCGTTGCGCGAACGCGAGAGCGACATCCGTTTGCTGGCGCAGTATTTCTTGAACCGTTTCGCCGCTGAAGTTCACAAGCCGAACCTGACGTTTGAAGGCGAGGCGGTGAAGGCGTTGAACCGTCATTCGTGGCCGGGCAATGTGCGTGAACTAGAAAATTGCGTGCGCCGTGCCGCCATCATGGCCGAGGGCAAACGCGTGACGGCGAAAGATCTGGAGCTGGATAATTCCGTGGTGGGTTCCGGCGTGACGACGCTCAAGGAAGCGCGCGAAGCGGTGGAACGTCAGATGGTGCAGCAGGCGTTAAAGAAACACGGCGGCAAGATTGCTCCCGCCGCCGTGGAATTGGGCATGAGCCGCCCGACGCTTTACGAATTGATGGACAAGCTGGGCATTGTCCGCGATTAGCCAGTCACTTCAAAACATCTGGAAGCGCTCCGGAACGAACACGATGTCGCCGGGCTTGAGGTAAAACGGCTGGCTGTTTTTGCCGTCTAAAATTTCCTTCAGGTTCAACTGGTAATTTTTATATTTGCCGTCCTCGATGCGGCTGACTTTCACGGCCTTCATGTTGGCGGTTTCGCTGTTAAAACCGCCAGCCTCCATCACGGCTTCCAGCGCGGTGATGGGATGGTCAGAAAGGATTTTTCCCGGGCGCATGACCGAGCCGTTGACGAACACGGGAAAGGTGGACGTTTGCAGGGCGACATTCACTTCTTTCGAGCCGATCTGCGGGCCAACGAGCGCAACAAGTTTTTCACGCAAGCCATCCGGCGTCAGGCCAACGGCATCCACCTCACCGACGAGCGACAGCGAGATTTTTCCATCGCGGCGGATTTGCTGGGTGGCATCGAGATTGGGCGCGCTCGGAAAAGAAATTTTCACCGTGTCGCCTTCGCGCAAAATAACCAAGTCGGAACCGCCCTTGCCGGCATTGGCGATGACCGATGGTGGCTCGGTGACGCAGCCGGTGAAAGCCACCGCCGCGAGAACCAACAACCCGGCCACCAACATTCTGGATTTGATTTTCATACGATAATTTCCGACGGAAAAAGGATGTTCCAAAAACCCCGCTTGTAAAGTTCTGTTTGGCGGCGCTTACAAAAAAACCGGCAACGTGAGTTGCCGGTTTTCGGGTTGGCGGGTCAATTCATTTGGCCGGCGCAAGTTTGCGGCGGGAGACTTCCAGCGTCATCAACGCGAGCGCAAGCGCGAACAACGTGCTCGTGGTATCCGGGCAATCCACCGGCGGCGGATTGCACGGGGGCTGATTATTGCAGCCGCCGTTGTTGTAAGTGCCGAAGCAGCTGTAGGGGTCATAGGTTCCAAAGCAGCTGTAAGCCGGATCGCAATACGTCGGCACGCTGCCGGTAGTGCAAGTCGGGTTGCTGTTCGGCAGGTTGCAAAACAACAGCGATGAGGTGCTGGAATCCGTAACGATGGTGGTGCAGGATGGATCGTAGGAGCTGGTCGCATTAGCCAGCGTCGAAATTCCAAGTAGAGCGATGATGATGAATTTTTTCATAATGTCAGAATGTGTAAAGCAGCACCGATGCCAAGATTTCGATATATTTGTTTATGGCTACATTTCAACAACTTACAAAAATTATCCAAGCCATTCCTACTGGTGGGGCGAATCTAAATATGTAATCCAATCCGACAGAAATACATTCTTGACGCGAACCAAGCAACAAAACTGGCATCTGCGAGCAGATGACCAACTGCGAAGAATGTGGAGGCTAGCAGCCGCTTGAAATTATTTGATGCCACCGAGCAGCTGGCGGGCGGAGTCAGCGAGTGAACCCGCCAATTTCAACGTGATGGCTTGCTGCAAATTCGCCTTGGCGGACGGCAATTGCCCCGCCTTAAGCTGGGCCGCTCCCAGATAATAAAAAATTTCCGCGTCAGCGGGCGACTTGGCCGCGCAATCTTTCAACAAGCTCGTGGCCCGCGCAAAATCGCCGGTCTGAAAAACCGTGATGCCGATGGCTTTGGCCAGCGCCGGGTCGTTGGGATAAACCGCGCGTGCTTTCACCGCCAACGCATACGCCTGTTTGGCTTTCGCCGCGTCGCGCGAATACAAAATCGCCAGCTCGCGTTGCGCGGGCGAAAAATCAGCAAAGCGCGCCAGAATTTTTTCACACGCCGCCGCTGCGGCCTCCGCATCGCCCGCGAGTTCCTTGAGTTTGGCTTGCGCCATCAGCGCGGGAACATAATCGGGTTCCGACTGCAAAATGCTGGCAACCGTGGCCGCTGTAGCCGCGGCGTTTTGCGGTTCGGCAGATAGCGTGAGCAGTTCAACCATGCGTTTCGCTTCGGCGGTCTCTGCTGGCGGCAGGCCGATGGTCAAGGCTGACTGCAACGCCGACTGCGCATCGGCAATCTTTCCGACCGAGTAAGCGGCCCGCGCATAGTCGAATTGTAAACGAGCATTGCCCGGCTGGTTTTGCACCGTTTGCTGCAACATGGAATCGGCCACTTTGAAATCGCCGTTGCGATACGCGAGCCGTCCGTAATCGTGCGCGGTCCCGACATCGTTCGCCGCAATTTTGTAAGCCGCCTTGGCCAAGCCGTAAGCTTTGGCCACATCCTTCGCTTCCCAAAGCCGCGTCAACGCATTATTAGCCGTGAGGTTTTTGGGGTCCGCCTTGAGCACGGCCTCGTAACTGGCGATGGCTTTTTCCACGCTGCCATCGCGTTGATACATCGCGCCCAAACGAATTTGCGCCACCGGGTCGGCAGGATTTTTTGCCACATGCTGCTCTAGTTTTTCGCGCGCGGCGGCATCGGCGGTTTGCACATTAAAGTCCAGCACGGCGAGACTGGATTGACATTCCTCGCGGCCATTGAATTCCTTGCCCGCCGACAACGCCCGTTGAAACGCCGCCCGCGCATCCGCTTCGTTGCCGGTCATGTAAGCCGCCATGCCAAGATGGAATTGAATTTCCGGCTGGCCTGATAATTTTGCCGCACTCTCCGTCAACAACCCCAGCGCGCTGGGATACGCGCCGCGCTTGTAGCAAATCCAGCCCAGCGTGTCCGCCGTCGAAGGATCGAAGGGCAGCAATTCACGCGCGCGCTGCGCCAAGTCGTAGGCGCGATCCAACTGCCCCAAAAATTCGGAATAGAGGTAGGCCAGATTGTTCAACGCCGGACTACAACGCGGATCTACCACCAGCATTTTTTCGTAGCTGGCAGCGGCGGCCTTGTAATCCTTGGCCGCCTCGCTCATCGAGGCCGCCAGCATCATGGCGGAGAGATTGCGCGGATTTTTTTCCACCGCCAGTTGCAACTGCTGCTGCGCCTTGTCGGTCTGTTTCGCATCCAGATAAAGCTGCGCGAGCAACAGATACGGAGTCTCCAACTTCGGATCGAGGCTGCTGGCCTTGAGCACGGTTTTTTCCACGGCCGCGCGGTCGCCCTGCGCGAGTTGCACCTTGGCCACCAATAGCATCAGCTCGACACTGTCCGGCACAACCTGCTGCCGGGTCTGGATGCGCTGCAGGGCAGCAGGATAATTTTTCCCGGCCAAATCCAAATTCACCAACTGCTCTAGCGCCGGTAAATTATCTGGCGCAATGATCAGCGCGCGCTCAAAGGCCTGCCGCGCTTTGGCCGCATCGCCGAGTTGCACATAAGCCGCGCCAGCCAGCAAGGCCGGGTGCGGGTTTTTTGGCTCGGTTTTTTCCAGCGCGAGGTAAATGGCCAACGCCTCATTGATGCGCCCGCGTTGGCGATACGCATCCGCCAACAACAATTGCGCACGGGATAATTTCGGCTGGCGCTGCACGAGTTTGGTCAACGAAACGATGGCCGGATCGGGATTCTGATTTTTAATCTGGATCTGGGACATCATCATGATGGCCTCCGGCAAGTTGGAATCTAGTTCCAGCGTGCGCGCCAGACTGACGCTGGCCTTGGCCTCGTCGCCGTTGGCCATACACGCCGCGCCCAGTTGCAAATGCACCCGCGCCGCCTGCGGATAAATTTTCGACATCCGCTCCAATACCACCACGCAGCCGCCCACGTCGCCTTGCACAAATTTCAAGCGGCTTTGCAGCAACATCCCTTCAAAATTTTCTTGGTCGCGCCCGAGAATTTTTTCCAGCAAGGCACGGGCGTCGTCATATTTTTTTTCTTCCAGCGCGATTTCCGCCAAGCCCAGCAACGCGGGCGTGTAATCGGCCGCCGTCGTGATGATGTCCGTCAAAATTTGCCGCGCCACCGCCACCTCGCCGCTTTGCATTTTGAATCGCGCATAATTGATCCGCCGCGCCGAGCGCACGGGCGATAAATCCGCCGCCGCCTTGAAGTTTTCCGCCGCGCTCTTCAGGTCGCCCTGCGATACTTGAATCGCCGCCAGCGACTCCAACGCGTCCGGAAATTTCGCATCCAGCACCAGCGCCCGTTTGAAATTTGCCTCGGCCGCTTTCGGGTCGCCGCCGCGAAATGCCAACATCCCCAGCCCCACCTGATACGCCGCGCGGTCGCCGGCCTGCACCAGCTTTTCCAAGCGCGCCCGCGCTACCGCTACTTCCGCCGTCGAGTTGACCGCCTGCGCGAGCAATTGTGGCGCCTCGTCCGACTTGGGATTTTGATCAAGGATAAAACCCGCCGCCGCCGCCACTTCCTTGGTTCGCCCCGCCACCAGCAGCACCCGGCCAAGTTTCAAACGCAAATCCAAATCGTTCGTCATCATCGCGCTCGCCCGGCTCAAAAACGGCAAGGCCAACTGGATTCGCCCCTGCTGGTAATAAATTTCCGCCAGCCGCGCAAAGGCCTTGCCGTTCTCCTGATCTGCCCGCAGCACGCGCAAGTATTCAATCTCCGCGCTATCAAAATTGCCCGCCGCAAAAAACTTGTCCGCGCGCGACTGGTGATACGCCTGCTTCATCTTGGCCGTGCAACCTGTGCCCGCCAACGCCAGTGCCACCGTGATGAGAACCAAATGGAGAAATTTTTTCATATCAAATTTTTGACGTGCTGTCCGCCGCCTTTTTCACGGCTCGCTCGGAACGCCGCAACCACCAAAGCATCAGGAAAAACGGAACCAATGACAGCACAAAAAATAACGGCCCGCCGCGATGATGGATCGGCGAGTCAATCATGTGCGCCCCGATGTGCGCGCAGAGTTCGCCCAACACAAAAACCCTAAAACCATTCCGTAGCAGCGCCAGCGGAATCACCGCCAGACACAATGCCACGCGCCGGCCAGGACTGCGCAAAAAAATATTCGCCGCCACGAGACTCGTGATAAACAGCACCATCGTGGAATGGATGCCGCTGCACTCCGGCGCCACTTGCAACGTGATGCCCGGCAGCTTGAACACCAAGCCAGCCTGCAACACCGGCAGACCCGACACCGTGAACATCCAGCCCGCCACCACCGCCGAACCGTGTTGCAAAAAACTTTCCAACGCATCGCGCATCGCGTCGGGCAGTGGAATCATGAAGACCAACAAGCTGAACGGGAATAAAATCGCCCGCAGAAAACCCGCGCCCAGAAACCAAAAGCCAGCGCCCGTCAGCAGCAGCAGAAACGCCAGTGTGGTTTGCATCAGGTTGTCTGCCGGGAAAGCGCGCGGCGCAAACCAGTGCCACGCCAGCACCAGCAGACCGGCCATGGAAAAAATCAGGGACGGGATTAACGCGGGCGACGAAACTGGCGGAAGATTTTTTGCGCGTAGCCGAACCAGATACAAACTCACCACCGGAATGATGAGGATGTAGGAATACAGTTCATCGCCGATGGCAAACCGGGCGAGCCGGAAAAGCGGCAGCGAAAAAAGCAGCGCCAGCGCGCCCGTCGCCAGCCAGAATTTTTTAATCGCCATCTTGTCGTCCATGAAGTTTTACAACCGCGCTTCAGTAAGCAAAGCCCACTTCCACGCCAACCTGGTTGCTGCGGTAGTCATAGCCCGGCAGGCTGGACGTGTTGTCGCCGTATTGATAGCTCACCGACACACTGCCGCGCTTGAGGAAATTACGGCTGATGCGGGCGGTGAGGAAATAATTATCATCCGCGCGCACCGTCGAGTTGCCATTAAAGCTGCTGGAGAAATCCGTGCGGGTGTAGCCCACGCCAGCACTTAAATAAAATTTTTCCAGAAAACGCTGGCTCACATTTACGCTCACCGTCGTGGTCTCGGAGGATTGCGCCGCGAGAAAATAATCCGAAGAACTTACGCCGCGATCCGCGCTCAAGGTGATCTGAGTATGCTTGAACGGCTGGTATTGCAAGCTCCCGCCAAAAATCGGGTTCACCGGACTGCTGTAAGCGGAATCAAGAAGTTGGCGGTAATCCAAGCCGCCGTTGACGGACAACGAAACTTTTTCGGACACGCGCCAGAGCAGACGCCCGAGCAACTGCTCATAAACCTGATCCGGTCCAACATCCACATTCACATAGCCGAGACCCGCGCCAATGCCCGCGTAAACGCGCTTGCCCACCTGATAGTTCAACCAGTCCAGCGTGGACCAGGTGCGGGAATTTTGCGCGCCGGAGACAAACGCCAACTGCTGGCGGAGCAGCAGGTCGGTGGAATATTTTTCGCTCAACTGATGCGAGGCGGTCAGGCGCGTGTCATAAAGTTCCTGCCGCGTCTGCTCCGCCGTTTCCGCGAGGCTGGAATCCGTCAGTAAAAAAGTTTGCGACAGGCCAAACAACCAGTCCTCATAAGCCACGCTGCCCACGAGCGACGCGGAATGATCCACCACATCGCGCAAGGCCTCATGGGAATAAAGCCGGAT
>JBEEMY010000092.1:0-7227 GCA_041192415.1 Verrucomicrobiota bacterium
CCGCCGCGAGGACGGCAATGAGCGCGGAATCAATGCCGCCGCTCAAGCCGAGCAGCACGGATTTGAAACCGCATTTGCGAACGTAATCGCGGATGCCGAGCGAGAGCGCAGAAAACAGAAGCTGCTCGCGCGCGGGAAAATTGCTTTGGGCTTTGGGCTTTGGGCTTTGGGCTTTCGGTTCTAACTCCACCACCAAAATGTCTTCCTTAAACCCACCGCCTAGCGCGATGACTTCGCCGTGCGCATTCAGCGCGACGCTGTGGCCGTCGAAAATCAATTCATCATTCGCGCCGATGGCGTTGACCTGCACGAGTGGAATTTTTTCATCGCGCGCCACGCGGCGCAACATTTCCAGCCGCGTGCGCTCCTTGCCGTCGTGCCACGGCGAGGCGGACAAATTCAAAATCATTTCCGCGCCCTGCGCGACGAGTTCCTTCACCGGGTCGCGGCGATACAAACGGTCCGGCCAAAAATCTTCGTCGTTCCAAATATCCTCGCAGATGGTGATGCCGAGCTTGCGTCCGTTGAACTCAAACGGCGCGACCGTTTTGGCCGGTTCAAAATAACGGTCCTCGTCAAACACGTCGTAAGTCGGCAACAAACTTTTGGTGGTGCGCCAAATGATTTTGCCGTGCTGCAAAACGGCGGCGGAATTGCGCAGCGCGCGGCCAGGGCGCTCGGAATTGCGATCCACAAAACCGACGCACAGCGGAACCGCGCCGACTTGGCCGGCGGTTTCCGCGAGCGCGGTGAGGTTGGCTTCCACAAAATCATCGCGCAGCAGCAGGTCGCGCGGCGGGTAGCCGCAGAGAAACAATTCCGGCGCGAGCACGAATTCCGCGCCGCCCGCCACGGCCTGCGCGTAGGCGGCGACAAGTTTCTCGCGGTTGGCGGTGAAGTCGCCAACGGTCGGGTTGAGCTGGAGCAAACCGATTTTCAAGCGCGATAAGATTAGCGGACAAGGACGAATTCAGAAACCACGAAATTGAACCGCCAAGCCACCAAGATCGCCAAGAACAATTCCAAATGAAAAACTTGGCGCGCTTGGCTTCTTGGCGGTTGACTCATTTCACCCATCAAGTTTCCACGCTGCGGATGGCGGCGGCGAGGTCGGCGAGGTGGCGTTCCAGCGTAAAGTGCTGCGTAAAATGTCCGCGCGCCTGCTCGCCGCTTTTCACGGCGAGAACTTTCAGGATGGCGGCGGCGATCTCGTCGGGGTTCTGGCCATTGACGAGGCCGGGATAATTCGGCGGGAGCATCTCCGGCAGCGAACGCCAGCGCGTGGTAACGAGGGGCAGGCCGAACGCCATCGCCTCGATCAGATTCACCGGTTGGTTTTCGCCGAGGTATTGCGTGGGGAACAGAAACAAATCCGCCTCGCGGTAAAGCGCGGTCTTGCGCTCACCGCTGACAAAGCCGACGGCCTGCACGGCAGCGGCGAACTCCGGATTTTTCATGAGCCGGTCAAATTCAGCTTTTTCTTCCTCGCTGACAAAATTGCCGGCGGCGGTGAGCTTGAGTTTCATCGGCAGCCCGCAGTCGGCGAGCACGCGGTTGGCGCGCAGAACCGACTCGGCGGCGGCGAACAAACCTTTCTCGCGCGTGCAGTGGGCGAGGAACAGGACATTCACCACCATGGGCGCGCCGCTTTTTTCACCGCTGAAAATGTTGCGCCGCCGGGCGAAACTTTCGCGGCGGCGCGGCTGGATGACGCTTTCAAAATCGGCGCACGGGTCAGGGATGCCATTGTTGACCACGCGAATTTTGTGCGAGAGCAGTTTTTCCGCGTCGGCAAAATTGTAGCGCGACAGCACGATGCTCAAATCCACCGGACGAAAACAGCGCCAAGTGGTGGCACGCGAGCCGATGGTCGTCTCGGTCTCCAACCACTTGGCGAGGCCGGCGGCGTGCCAGTGGAGGATGACGGTTTTGAACAGCGGGCGGCAGAGGAACATGATGAGCCAGTCGCGGTAGAGCGCCACGCGCTTGCCGGGCGCGGGCACATAATAAAAATGTTTCACGCCGTAGCGCACGCGCAGCCACGCTGCTTGCAGGCAGAACCAGAAGATGAGAAAAATTTTTGCGCCCTGAAATTCACCGATGTCGGCGAGGCCGCGCGAGAAACGGGCGTTGACGTGGTAGCACTCGATGCCGAGCGCGGGCGGCGCGGCGGAAGTTTTATGGCGCGCATCGCCGCCGAAGCCTTCCAGCATCAGTTGCACCATGTAACTCTGGCCATGGTGCGGCGGCGGCGTGTGGGCGAAGACGAGCAATTTCATTTCGGATTTACGATTTGCGATATACGATTTGCGCAAATTCTGAATTCTGAAATCGTAAATCCGAAACCGTAAATCGTAAATGACTAACCGTGTCAATGTCCTCGGGGTTGGCATCAGCGTGCTGAATCTTCAGACCGCGCTGGCCGCCATCGCCGCCGCCGTGCGCGAGCGCCGCAAGGGCTACATTTGCGTGACTGGCGTGCATGGCGTGATGGAAGCGCAGGGCGATGCCGCCTTCAAAAAAATTCTCAACGATGCTTTTCTTTGCACGCCGGACGGGATGCCGATGGTCTGGGCGGGGAAAATCGCCGGGCACCAGGAAATGCGCCGCGTTTATGGGCCGGACTTGATGTTGGACGTTTGCGCGTGGAGCGAGACGAGCGGCGCAAAGCATTTTTTCTACGGCGGCGCAGATGGCGTGGCGGAATTGCTGGCGCAGAAGTTGCAGGAAAAATTTCCGAAGCTGCAAGTCGTCGGGACTTACACGCCGCCGTTTCGCCCGTTGAATGAGGCGGAGGTAAAAAATTTGCAGGCGCAGGTGGCCGCGAACCGGCCGGACATTTTCTGGGTGGGCTTGAGCACGCCGAAGCAGGAACGGTTCATGGCGGAATTTTTGCCGCAGTTGGACGCGACGCTGATGTTCGGCGTGGGCGCGGCATTTGATTTTCACAGCGGGCGCACCAAGCAGGCGCCGCGCTGGATGCAGCGCACGGGCTTGGAATGGTTTTACCGCCTGTGCAGCGAACCGCGTCGGCTGGGCAGGCGTTACTTGCGCAACAATCCGTTGTTCCTCTGGAATTTTTTCCGCCAGCTCACCCGCTTGAAAAAGTTTCCGCTGTGACGCGTGGGGTTTCGACGGGTTGTTTTCGCCCGGTTGTCAAAGACATATTCGTGTCGCGCCAGTGTTTTTGTTTGAGCAATCCTCGCCGTTCCGCTATCTCAACCCTGCAACCTTGTGTCTGAATCAGTGAACGAAACCAAAAACGAGCCGCCGATCCTCGGGATTTTATGGCGGCATGAAATTCCCTTCGTGGCGCTCATCGCGTTTGCAATCATCTTTGCCACCAGCCCGGAGCATCACGGCGCGGCTTGGCCGGTGCCGTGCTTTGGCGCAGCGATAATCGCGGGCGTGGTGCTGCTGGCGCTGCGTTGCCGCGCGGAATGGGCGGCGTTGCCGAACAAATTTTTCTTCTTCGGGCTGGCAGCGGCGTGGGTGACGCTGTTTGTTTTTCTCGGCAACTCTACGTTCGGCTATCTGGACACGCTCTCGATTTTTTCGTGGGTGTTTGACACTTATACCGCGCCGGAGTCGGACAGCCAGTTCGGCGTGTTCATGCCGTTCGTGGTGCTGGGGCTGTTCTGGTGGAAGCGCGCGGAGTTGTCCGCCGCCGCGCGGGATGTCTGGTGGCCGGGGCTGTTGCTGGTGGGCGGAGCGCTGCTGCTGCATCTGGTCGGCTATGTCATCCAGCAGCCGCGACTTTCGATGATTTCATTTCTGCTCGGGCTTTACGGTTTGACCGGACTGGCGTGGGGACGCCGCTGGCTGCGGGCCAGTTTGTTTCCATTTTTCCTGCTGGTGTTTTGCGTGCCGACAGCGGGCACGGACTGGCTGGCGTTCAAAATGCGCCTGCTAGTGTCGTGGATCGTGGAGCACATCGCGCATCTTGGCCTTGCGCCGGATTTGGTTCGCGATGGCACGCAGTTGTTTGATTCGCAACACCGGTTCGCCTACGAGGTGGCGGCGGCGTGCAGCGGCATTCGCAGCCTGACGGCATTGCTGGCGTTGACGACGATTTACGGTTTTGTGACATTCAAAAAGCCGTGGCAGCGCGCGGCGATGATTGCCTCGTCGTTCCCGCTGGCCATCGCGGGCAACGTGCTGCGCCTATGCTTCACCATCATGGTGGCGGAACTCGGCGGGCAGGATGCGGGCAAAGCGGTGGAAACCAAGGCGGGCCTCGTAACTTTCCTCGTAGCCATCGCCGGGGTTTATTTTCTGGGACGTTGGCTGGAAAAAGTGGGAAACAAAAAACCGCAACCGACCCAGCCATGATGAAGTCTAAAAAAATTCTCGGGGCAGCGATGCTCGTGATGCTGGGCGTCGCGGCATTATTGCTGCACCACATGAAAGCCAACCAGCGTCTCGGCGAACCGGGTGTGAAGACGCGTCCGTTGGCCGGTGAACCCGTGGGCAGCTTGAAGCGGGAGGTGCTCATGCCGGAATCCGCGCCGGGCTACACCTCGACCATCGTGACGAATTCCGAAGCCGTGCTGGGAGTGTTGCCGAAGGATACCAGCTTCCGGGTGCGGGCTTACGCCGCCGAAGATAATTTCTGGGTCTCGATGACGGCGGTGCTGATGGGCAGCGACCGCACGAGCATTCATCGGCCGGATATTTGTCTGCCGGGCCAAGGCTGGGCGATTGATGTAACCCACTCGGGTCAGGTGCTGATTCCCATGACGCAACCGGTGGCGTATGACTTGCCGGTGAACCGTATTTTTGCCAGCAAGCAGTTCGCGGATGAATCTGGCAAGTCGCAAACTTACCGCAGCATTTTCATCTACTGGTTCGTGGATGGCAACCATCTGACCGCGAGCGCCAACGAGTGGAAGCTCTGGTGGATGCCGCGCGATCTGTTGCTGCACGGCACGCTGCAGCGCTGGGCTTACATCTCCGCTTTTGCCATCTGCGCGCCGGGTCAAGAGGAAGCCACGTTTGAGCGGATGAAAAAATTGATTGCCAGCACCGTGCCGGAATTTCAACTTGTGCCCAAGGCGGGCGGTTAAAATCAAGGACCCCGCCGTTTAATCCGAAGCTAACTTTAACCAAATGCTGCAACGCGACCGCCAATTCAGAACCCAGATTCACCAACTCACGGACGCGTGTGTGTTCGCGATGAGCTTCTGGCTGGCGTTCGTCCTGCGCGAGAACACGGCGTTTTCCAACTGGCTTGGGTTGGAGCTGATCGGCCCGGATAGTTTTGGCCAGGTCGTCTGGCTTTATTTCGCGCTCGTGCCGGCCGCGCCGCTCGTGTTGGAATCGCAAGGCTTCTACAGCCGCCCCATGCTCACCGCGCGCGCCTCGATGTTTTGGCCGCTGCTCAAAGGCTGTTTCATCCTTGCCATCGGGCTGGTGCTGTTGCTCTTCATCTTCAAGGAATCCAATAATTCGCCGCGCGTCGTCATGGTGTTTTTCGGCATCATCAGCTTCGGCCTCGTGTGGCTGAAAGAAGAGGTGCTGCGGGTGGCGCTGCGCAGCCGGTTGGCCAAGGCGCAATACAAACGCCGCATCGTCATCGCCGGCACGCCCGCTGAAATCGCCCGCCTCCGCAAACTCGTCTCCGCCCACGCTGCCAACAGCATGGAGGTCGCCGCCGAATTCAACATCGCCGAATCCTCCGCGCCGCAACTCATTGAATTGTTGCATGAACATTCCGTCAGCGGCGTGCTGGTCAGCGCGCGCCACACCCAGCTCGAACGGGTTGAGACCCTCATTCAACTTTGCGAGACCGAAGGTGTCGAGGCGTGGCTCATTGCGGATTTTTTTGCGACGCAAATTGCCCGCGCCAGTTTTGATGAAATGTTTGGCAGCCCACTCCTCGTCTTCCGCAGCACGCCGGAAACCTCCTGGCAAATGCTCGCCAAAATGCTCATGGACTTGGCTGGCTCGCTGGTGGGCATCATTATCACCGGCCTCCCCATGCTGATCATCGCCGTGCTCATCAAGCTCACCTCGCCCGGCCCGGTATTTTTCCGCCAGCAACGCTCCGGCCTCAACGGCACGCCGTTTGAGATCTTGAAATTCCGCACCATGGTCACCAACGCCGAGCAATTTCAACACGAGCTGGCCGCGATGAACGAGATGAGCGGCCCCGTCTTTAAAGTCACCAACGACCCGCGCATCACGCCCATTGGAAAACTTCTCCGCAAATACAGCCTCGATGAACTCCCGCAGCTCTTCAACATTTTGCGCGGCGAGATGAGCATCGTTGGGCCGCGCCCGCTGCCGGTGAACGAAGTCAAACGCTTCAACGACCTCGCGCATCGCCGCCGCTTAAGCGTCAAGCCCGGCCTCACCTGCCTCTGGCAGATTGGTGGACGCAACAAGATTTCCGACTTCAAAGAATGGGTGCGCCTCGACTTGGAATACATTGATAACTGGTCCATCTGGCTGGACATCGCCATCATCATCCGCACCATCCCCGCCGTGTTTAGTGGCAGCGGGGCGAAGTGAAACTGCGCGGTAGCCGATTCACGTCAGCATGTGGTCGGGTCACTTCACCATCTGACTAGATTATTCCACTACATGGTGAGGCCAATCCGCCATGTGGTTAAATCCCGTCGCCACATAGTTGCCTCATCCGACCATGTAGTCGGCTCATCGCACCATGTAGGGAAGTCACGGAACCACCTGGCGAAGCCAGCGAACCATGTAGTGGAGTCGCAAAACCATGTAAGGAAGTCACCGCACCATGTAGTGAAGTCATTTCTCTACATGGTCAAGTCACTCCGCTACATGGCAAAATGACCAGATTAGATGGAAAAACCGCTGAAATGCGTCGTCCAACCCCCAAAACACCTAATTTTGGCCTTGGATGCCCCAATTAGAACTTTTTGGCCAGCGTCAGATTGAAGGCATGACCTTTCGGACGATTGTAAGCCGTGAATTCATACGCGTAGCGGACCGACACCGATAAATCCCAGCGCGGCAGACGAAAGGAAATTTCCGGGCCAAGACCGGCAGCCTCGGAGTCTTTGAAAGAGTTCGCTGCGGGACTGCTGTCGGTGAACTGTTTTTGATAATAGCCAAACACACCCACATCCGCGTTGGTCAGGATGCCGGTCCACAGTTCTGGGCTCCTTCGGGAAATTTCACCGCCGGTAGCCTTGCCAATCTGGGCGATGACGAGTGGACGCACCTGATCTCTCTCGGTGGCGTCTGGCATCC
>JBEEMY010000093.1:0-7218 GCA_041192415.1 Verrucomicrobiota bacterium
AGTCAGGTTTCTGGTATTGGTCTGGTCACGAATCCGACACTTGATTCTAGCGACCCAACTTATCTTTGGACTGATCAAGGCCCGGTGATTACTTCCGTCAATGGCAGTCCCTATAACACGATTGATCCGAGTGTGGTGCTAGACGCGAGTGGAAATCCGTGGCTGGTCTTTGGCTCGTATTGGAACGGCATTTACATCGTGCAACTTGATTCCGTGACCGGCCTCCGCATCGCGCCGAATTCACCTGTCACGCGTCTGGCTTACAACAGTTCGATTGAAGCCTCGTGTATTTTTGGGCACGGCAGTTATTACTATTTAATGGCCGACTGGGGTTCGTGCTGTTCTGGCGTGAACAGCAGTTACAACATCCGCATCGGCCGCAGCACGAGCATCACCGGGCCGTATCTGGATCGCAACGGCGTGGACATGGTCGCGAACGGCGGCTCGATTTTTCTGCAAGGCACGGGCAAGTTCACCGGGCCGGGACATTTCGCGATTCTCTCCGAAGGCGGCCAGCAATGGTTCAGCTATCACTACTACGACGCCGGGGCTTACGCACCGTGGTATGGCGCGTATGGCGTGGCGGACTTCGACCTCGAACCGCTTTCGTGGACGGCGGACAACTGGCCTTTCTTCACGAACGACTGGTCGGCGGTTTACAATTTTCAATCCGACGCGCGCGATGAAAACGGCCAATACTACGGATTGCTGCAAAATGGCGCCGCGATTCAAACTGACGTGACACGCGGCCATGTATTGAATCTCAACGGCACGAATCAATTCGTTCAACTTCCTCCGGGTGTTGCGTTCGCGCGGACTTTTTCCGCCGTCGTGAAATGGAACGGTGGCGGCGCGTGGCAGCGCATTTTTGATTTCGGCGTGGACACGGTGAACTACGTCATGCTCACGCCGCTCACTGGCGACACGGGCAAGATGCGCTGCGACATCCGCGTCAACAACGTGACGCAAACCGTCACCGCGCCCGCGCCGTTGCCGACGAATGTGTGGGTGCAGGTCGCGCTCACGCTCGATGGTCAGAAAGGAATTCTCTACTCGAACGGCGTGCCGGTGGTGACGAACAACATCACGCTCTCGCCGCTGGAGACATTGGCGCAAACGAATCATCTCGGACGCAGCAAGTTTGTCGCTGATCCTTACTTCAACGGGCAGATCGCGAACTTCCGCGTCTATGGTCGAGCGTTGTCCGCGACGGAAATCGCCGCGCCGCAACCGCTCATCGCGCAGCCCGCCGACGGCTCGACGTATTTGCCCGGCTCAACGATCAACTTCAACGGCAGCGCAGTAGATGTGATTGATTTTCCCTTGGGCGCAGCGGCGTTGAGTTGGAAAATTGAATACGCGCAGGACGGTGTGACCAACATCGTTTTTGGCCCGGTCGCGGGAATCACCAACGGCACTTACAACATTTCCACCAACGTCACCGGCGGCGGAATTTATCGCATCACGCTCATCGCCACCGACGGCGCAGGACGTAAGGGAACGAACGTGGCAACCGTCCTGCCCGCGAATCCGCCGAACGGCTGGTCGTCGTATTTTCCGTTCAGCGCAAACGCAAACGATGCGAATGGTCATTTCAACGGCACGCTCAACGGCGGCGCGTCCATCGTGAGCGACGCGACGCGCGGAAATGTTTTGAACTTGAGCGGCAGCAGCCAGTTCGTGAGTTTGCCGCCCGGCGTTGCAAAAATGCAGACCTTCATGGCATGGGTGAAGTGGAACGGTGGCGGCGCGTGGCAGCGTATTTTTGATTTTGGCAACGACACGGTTCGCTACGCCGTGCTCACGCCCTCTTCCGCGTTGGGAAAATTTCGCTCGACCATCAGTTTGAACAGCAACGGTGCCGGGCAGGAGCAAATCACGGAAGCTTTGTCGCCATTGCCGACAAATGTGTGGACGCACGTCGCCGTGACGATGGATGGCAGCCGCGTGATTCTTTACACGAACGGAATTCCCGTGGTGACGAACGCCAACGTGGAACTCGTCCCCGCGAACCTGAACGCGACGAACAATTATCTCGGCAAGAGCCAGTATCCTGATCCTTACTTCAACGGTCAGATGAGTGCTGTGCGGATTTTTTCGAGCGCGTTGAGCGCCGCCGCGATTATCGCACCGCAAATCAACATCGCACAACCGGCGCAAGGCTCAGTTTATCGTCCCGGCGACACGATAAGTTTTTCCGGCACCGCAAATGATTTTTTTGACACCAACCTCCCAGCCTCCAGCCTGACGTGGTCGGTGTATTGGCGTTACACGACAACCAACACGATTATCTCCGCGCTGTCCGGCGTGACGAACGGCTCGTTCAACATTCCAGCTTCAGGTTCGTCGGCGACGAACGGCTCGTATCGCATCCAGCTCATCGCCACCGATTCGTCGTCGCGCAAGAGCACGAACTACGCAGACATTTTTCCCGCCACCGCTCCAACGAGCAGCGACTGGTCTTCGTATTTTCCCTTCACCTCGAACGTCAATGATGCGAGCAATAATTTCAACGGCACGCTGTTCGGTGGCGCGGCGATCCAGACCGATGCCACGCGTGGTAACGTATTGAACCTTCCCGGGGGCAATGGCCAGTATGTGAGTTTCGCCACCGGCATCGGCGCGGCGCGCACGTTTGGCGGCTGGGTGAAATGGCGCGGCGGCAATCCGTGGCAACGTATTTTTGATTTCGGTCAGGACACGCAGCGTTTTTTCTTTCTCTGTCCTTA
The DNA here is from genome assembly GCA_041192415.1 of Verrucomicrobiota bacterium. Lineage (GTDB taxonomy): Bacteria > Verrucomicrobiota > Verrucomicrobiia > Limisphaerales > UBA11358 > UBA11358. The sequence continues at coordinate 2,730 of JBEEMY010000093.1, forward strand.
CACCGGTGGCGGCCTTTTACAATGCGCCATCACCGCGCAGGCGTCGAACTACACGCAGGTCATCGAAGCCGCGCCGTTGCCGCAAAACGTCTGGACGCACGTCGCGGTGGTGCTGGATGGACGGCAGGGAATTCTCTACACGAACGGCCAAGTGGCGGCGGTGAACAACAGCATCAACCTGCTGCCGTCCGACATCGGCGGGACGAAAAATTATTTTGGCCGCAGTCAGTTTGCGGCGGACGCCTATTTCAACGGCCAGCTTGATTCGGTGAAAATCAATTCGCGTGCCCTGTCGCTCGCTGACATCACCGCGCCAAGCCTGTCCATCACGCAGCCGACACTCGGCTCGCTCTATGCCGGCGGCAACAACCTCGCCTTCGCCGGCGTGGCGCGGGATTATTCTGACGCGCTGCTGCCGACCAATTCTTATTCATGGTCGGCAACATTTTCCCAAGACGGCGTCGCGACTTTGTTCCTCGCTCCGCTGAACAACGTGACGAACGGCACGCTCGCGATTCCCACGAACGGCCCGGCCATGACGAATGTTTTTTATCGCCTCTACCTGACCGCGACCGACACGAACGGAAATCAGCAGTCAACGTTCGTGGATGTGCTGCCGCGCCTGACCACATTGAATCTCGCCACCGTGCCGAGTGGATTGCAATTGAGTCTCGATGGCCAAAGCATGAACTCGCCAACGTCTGTCGTGCGCGTAGCTGGAATGACGCGAACCTTGAGCGCGCCGTCGCCGCAGAATCTTTCCGGCAGCAACTACAATTTTGTGGTCTGGGCCGACGGCGGCGCACAAGCGCACAATGTCATCGTGCCGACCAACGCTGCGAACTACACCGCAAGTTTCGTGCAGCCTTCGCTCGCGTTGAGCAACAGCCCCGGCGCACTCACGCTGCAATGGCCGTCATGGGCTGCGCCGTTCTCCGTCTGGAGCACCACCAACCTCGCGCCGTCGGCAACGTGGACGCAGATCACCAACGCGCCGTCCACCAACGCTGGAAATCTGTTGCTGAATTTATCCACAACGAATGCCGCGTGTTTCTTCCGGCTGCAATTTCCGTGATTTCCATTTCTACATGATTACTTCATTCCGTCCCCGGCTAAAACATTTCCGCTTCGTGCTGGCGTTGCTTGCCTTGATCTCCTTCCGCGCCGCTGCGGAAAATATTTTTTCTGCCGACCCCGACCAGCTTTTTGAACGCACCTGTTTCCAGACGGGCAAACCGTGGAGCCCGCGCGGCAATCTGCGTTCCGATGTCGCCATTGTTTATGGCATTGATACGAATCTCCCGTCGCGCATCGAATCCTGGCGCGAACGCGGCTACCGCATCCACGTCATGACTGGCGTGGCGTGGGGCGAGTATCAAGATTATCTGTATGGCCGCTTTGACGGCATCAATCACGAGGACGAGGCGCAGATGGAAAAGAACGGGCGCAAGATCGGTCACGGCGGCGATGTGTATTATATGTGTCCCGGCACGAACTACGGAAAATTTCTCTGCGTCGGCGTGCAGCGCGCGCTCGACGCGGGCGCGGAGGCGATTCATCTGGAGGAGCCGGAATTCTGGGATCGCGCCGGCTGGTCGGAAGGTTTCAAGCGTGAGTGGCAAAGTTATTATCACGAAGCCTGGCAGGCCCCGGACAGTTCGGTGGATGCCCGCTGGCGCACCGGGAAATTAAAATATTTTCTCTACCGCCGCGCGTTGCAACAGGTGTTCGATCACGTCCAGGACTACAATAAAAAATCAGGCCGCCATGTTCGCTGCTATGTGCCGACGCACAGCCTGCTCAACTACGCGCAATGGTGCATCGTCAGCCCCGAATCCAGCCTCGCGCAACTCAACGGCTGCGACGGCTACATCGCGCAAGTCTGGACCGGCACGTCGCGCGAGCTGAACCGTTATCGCGGCGAAGTCCGTTCGCGCACGTTCGAGACGGCGTTCCTCGAATACGGCGCGATGCAAAACCTTGTCCGCGCGACGGGCCGTTCCGTCTGGTATTTGAACGACCCGATTGAAGACAATCCGAACCACGACTGGAACGATTACCAAAAAAACTGGGAGTCCACGCTCACTGCATCGCTGTTCCAGCCGGAAGTTTCGCAATACGAAGTTGCGCCGTGGCCGGAACGGATCTTCAACGGACATTATCCGCGCTCGGCGAATCGCGAAGATCGTAAAGGCATTCCGGGCGATTACGCCACCGAATTGCAAACCGTTTTCAGCGCATTGAACGACATGAAGCAGCCGCGTGTCGAGTGGGACTGCGGCACGACCGGTGTCGGTGTGCTCGTGAGCGACTCACTGATGTTCCAGCGCGGCCAGCCGACGCCGAGCGATCCGCATCTGGGAAATGTCTATGGCCTCGCGATGCCGCTGCTCAAGCACGGCCTGCCCGTTGCGCCGGTGCAGCTGGAAAACGTCGGCATCAAAAATTATCTCAAGGGCTTCAAAATTTTACTGCTGAGCTACGACGGGCAGAAGCCGCTTTCGCCGGATGTCCACGGGCCGCTGGCGGACTGGGTAAAACGCGGCGGCGTGCTGGTTGTTTGCGACGCCGATGCTGATCCGTATCTCAAAGTGCGCGACTGGTGGAACAGCGACGGCAAAAATTACGCCACGCCGCGCGAACATCTGTTCGAGCAGCTTGGTTTGAGCGCAGCGGTGAAGGCCGATGAATTCACCTCCATCGGGAAAGGCGGATTGATCTGGCTGCGCGAACGTCCGGCGCATTTTTCCGCCAGTGCGGAAGGTGCGGCGCAAGTGGTGGCGGCGGCCAAACTTGCCGCCGGGAAAATCAAACTGGACTGGCGTGAGAAAAATTATCTCCTGCTCCGGCGCGGGCCTTATGTCGTGGCGGCGGGGATGGACGAGTCCATTGAAGCCGCGCCGCGCGTTGTGAGCGGGCGTTTTGTGAATTTGTTCGACGCCGAGCTGCGCGTGCAAAACAAAATCACCATCGCTCCCGGCACGCGCCAGTTTGTGCTCGACCTCGATGCCGCGCGAACAGGCAAAACACATTTGCTGGCCTCTGCGTGCAAGGCCTTGGTTGAATCAAACACAAAAAAGCAAATTGCTTTCACCGTCGAAGGCATTGAGCAGACGCCCGCCGTCGTGCTTTTAGAATCGGCGAAGCCGCCGCAGGCCGTGATGCTGGCGGGGGAAAATTTGACGACGTTTGAATATTCCGCCGCTGAAAAATTGATCTGGATCCGTTTTGAAAACACATCGTCGCCGCGTGAGCTGACGGTGGTGTTTTGAGCGGCTACGTAGTGTGGCGAAGTTTCCGTTTTCAACAGACACGTCGATCAAGAACAAAAAAATTATGAACCGCAGAGAATTCATCCGTAACACCGCTGTCGTGGCCTCCACGTTGGCGCTCGCACCGACCAGCTTCGCCGCCGCCACGGAATTTCCGCGCGTGCGCACGCCGGAATCGAAACGCAAATTCAAGAGCGTGGCCGTGGAGCGCGCGATTGACAAAGTGCAGTTGTCCATCGGCAACCAAGAATTGGCGTGGATGTTTGGAAATTGTTTTCCCAACACGCTCGACACCACAGTGGATTTTTCCATGGTGGACGGACGCCCCGACACCTACGTCATCACCGGCGACATTGACGCGATGTGGCAGCGCGACAGCTCGGCGCAGGTTTATCCGTATCTGTCGCTGATGCGCGAAGACGCGGCGTTGCAGCAACTCATCGCCGGCGTCATCAATCGCCAGACGCGCAATGTGCTGCACGATCCGTATGCGAATGCGTTTTACAAAGACGCTTCCAAGGAGAGCGAATGGAAAAGTGATTTCACCGACATGAAACCCGGCGTGCATGAGCGCAAATGGGAGATTGATTCGCTCTGCTACACCATCCGCCTTGCGCACGGCTACTGGAAAAATTCCAACGACACCGCACCGTTCGATGCGGCGTGGCACGACGCGATCAAGCTGATTCTGCAAACCTTCCGCGAACAGCAGCGGAAGGAAAATCGCGGGCCGTATCATTTCATGCGCCGCACCGAGTGGGCTACGGATTCGCTGCCCGGACGCGGCTATGGCAATCCGGCGAAACCCGTCGGCCTCATCCGTTCCATGTTCCGGCCGAGCGATGACGCGACGGTTTTTCCGTATCTCGTGCCGTCGAATTTTTTCGCTGTCGTCAGTTTGCGGCAGGCGGCGGAGATGGTGGTAACGATTCGCGGCGATCATGACTTGGCGAAACAATGCCGCGCGCTGGCGGACGAAGTGGAGCACGCGTTGCACGAACACGCCATCGTGAATCATCCGCAGGGTGGTAAAGTTTTTGCGTTCGAGGTGGACGCGTTTGGAAATTATTATTGCACGGATGATGGCAACATTCCGAATCTCCTGTCGTTGCCGTATCTCGGCGCGGTGAAGCCGAATGACAAAATTTATCTCAACACGCGCAAGCTGCTGCTCTCGCCGGAGAATCCGTATTGGTGCGTGGGCAAAGCCGCGAGCG
>JBEEMY010000094.1:0-7180 GCA_041192415.1 Verrucomicrobiota bacterium
CCGTCCATCGGTATTTTTATCGCGCTCGTTTTTGGTGTCGCCGAGCTGGCTGGAAAATTGTCTCATTGGAAAATAATTTTTCCGGTGCTGGCGGCGCTGATCTTGACGGTGTGCTTAAGTCTGACAGAAACGCAGTTGCCATACTGGCGCAACAGCGAAACGCTTTTTCGCCATGCGCTGGCCGTGACGCAAAACAATGACGTGGCGCACGTTGACCTTGGCACCGCGCTGGAGCAACAAGGACGCACCGCCGAGGCCTTCACTGAATACCGTGAGGCGGCGCGCATCAATCCCGACCGGCCACAAATCCAGTTCAATCTTGGCATCATGCTCAACCAACTTGGCCGCCACGCCGAGTCGCTCGCCGCTTATCGCGCCGCCATCCGGTTGGAACCAGCCAACGCCCCCGCCCACAGCGCTGCTGGTGGCGAACTCGTCGCGCTGGGAAATTTTTCCGAAGCGCTGAAAGAATTTTCCATCGCACAACAGCTTGACCCCAACTACGCCGCGCCGCATCTGGAGACCGCAAAATTATTTTTCCAGCAAGGCCGCGACGCCGAGGCTGTAGCGGAATTGCGTGCCGCCCTGCGTGCAGAAAAAGATAGCGTGCTCGCGCTCACCGCCGCCGCGCACTATCTCGCGGCCAATGAAAATGCCGCCGCACGCGACGGTCGCAGCGCCCTGATGCTCGCGCTCAAAGCTAACGAACTTTCCGGCCGCAACCGCCCGGAGGTGTTCGACATCCTCGGCATGGCGCTCGCCGAGAATGGCGACTACACCAATGCCATGACCTGCGCGCAAAACGCCCTCGAACTTGCTCGCGTTGCCAAAATGAAAAACGCAGAGCCCATCGTTCGGCGGCTCGAGCTTTACAAGAACCATCAGCCTTGGCGGGAAAGTTTCCGCGCCACCAACGCGCCTGCGGCTGCCACCGTGGCAGATTAGCCCGCATCAATACCTGCATCAGCCGCAATGAAACCTTGCCCGCGCAACTTGCGGCTCGGCGGCTAGGCTGATACTATAGCGGCGGTTGTTAAACTAAATCTTATGAAAAAAATCCTCCTTCTTTCCACCGTGACGCTGGTTTCGCTCGGCCTCAACACATTCGCGGGCGACTTGACTGGCACGATCACCTTCAAAGGCACTGCGCCTGCCGAAGATGAATTGACCCCGATCAAGGACGACGGCATTTGCAGCACGCTCTACCCCACCGCCTTGCCGACGACGCATTTTTATGTCATCAGCGCCAGCGGTGGTCTGGCTGACGCGGTGGTGTCCATCAAGAGCGACGGCAAGTTGACTGGCACTCCCGCCGCGCCGGTGACGCTCGATCAAAAAGGCTGCGTCTACGTGCCCGGCATCCTCGCCGTGCGGGTCGGCCAGAAAGTCATCGTGAAAAACTCCGACCCGTGCGTTCACAACATCCACACCGTGCCGAAGGAAAACGAAATGAAAAATCTCGTCCAAATGTCCGGCGGCGCGGACTTGGAATTTGTTTTCGACAAGCCGGAACCGTTCCTGAAATTTTCCTGCGACGTGCACCCGTGGATGAAGGCGTGGGTCAGCGTGGTAGACAGCCCCTATTTTTCTTTGAGCGACAAGGACGGCAAATTCACCATCAAGAATGTTCCGGCGGGCAAATACACTTTGGAATTCGCCCACCGCAAGCTCGGCACCAAGACGGTGGAAGTTGAAGTGAAAGCCGACGGCGCGACGCAGGACTTTGCGTTCGAAACGAAATAATTTTATATCCGTCCAACGACCGCTGCGCGTCACGCAGCGGTCGTTCTTTTTGAGCTGAATCACAGATGAATTCCCGTTACCAACCCGCGTTATTCTGGTTCGCCGTGCTGAACGCCGTCGCCACGTTCCTACTCATTGGCCTCGGCGGGCTTGTGACCAGCCACGAAGCCGGGATGTCCGTGCCCGACTGGCCAACGACCTACGGTTACAACATGTTTCTCTTTCCGCTCGACAAATGGGTCGGCGGAATTTTCTACGAACACTCGCATCGTCTGCTCGCGTCCATCGTTGGCCTGCTGACGACAATTCTCGCCATCTGGCTTTGGGCAAAAGATTCGCGCAAATGGATGCACTGGCTGGGCATCGCCGCGTTTCTGCTCGTCATCGCGCAGGGAATTCTCGGCGGCTTGCGTGTCCGCTGGAACCTCGACTGGCTCGGCGTGCCGCACGGCGCGGTCGCGCAAACATTTCTGGCGCTGACCTGCGCCATCGCGTTGTTCACCAGCCGTTGGTGGAAAAATTCTGAAACGGAAAAGCAAATTCCCGTTCCGCGCGGCCTGCGCAGCCACATTCTTTACGTCACGATTTTAATTTTCATCCAGTTGCTCATCGCGGCGACGATGCGGCATCAGCACGCGGGTTTGGCGATTTCCGATTTCCCGCTCGCGCACGGGAAAATCTGGCCGACGACCACGCCCGAAGCCATCGCCGATTACAACGCGCATCGTCCCGTCGGCACGATTGGCAATCCGATCACCGCGTTTCAGGTGAATTTGCAAATGGTTCACCGGCTGGTTGCGTATCTGATATTCCTCGGCGTGGCGGCAGCGGCGTTTCTCGCGCGCAAAAAATTGGGCGGCGCAGACTGGCTGACGAAGTTTGCGTGGTTCTGGCTGGCACTGCTTTCCCTGCAAATAGTGCTTGGGGCGGCGACGATTTGGTCGAATAAGGCAGCAGACATCGCCACCGGCCACGTCATGGTCGGCGCGTTGGCGCTGTTGACTGGTGCGGTCTGGTGGCTCGTGGCCGCGCGGCGGACGCGGGTTTAGCGGAACGCCGAGCACCGCCTCGGCCAGTTTCAACGAGCCGAGACGGTGCTCGGCGCTCCAACCAGCGAACAACATTGACAGAAATTGCTTTGGCAGGGCAAAATAAACACGATTGGGCGCGGTTTTTTCAGCGCCCTGAAAAAAAATTAATGAAAGTTTCAGCGGAAGTTTTCAACTCAAACGCCGTCGCGGAAAAAAGCTGGGCGGCGGTTTTTGCTGATTTGGTCAAGGCGCGGCTAACCATGCTCGTGTTGCTGACCACGCTCGTCGGCTTCTACCTCGGCTGGCGGGGCGCGATGAATTTCGCGCTGATGTTTCACGCCTTGTTCGGCACCGCACTCGTCGCCTCCGGCGCGGCGGCGTTGAACCAATTTCTCGAACGCGAGCACGATGCCAAAATGCGCCGCACCGCGAGCCGCCCGCTGCCCAGCGGACGTTTACAACCCACGACCGTGGCGATTTTCGGTGGCGCACTGACGGTGGCTGGCCTCGCCTATCTCGCAGTGCTGGTGAATCCGCTCACAAGCGTCATCGGCGCGGTGACTAGCATCAGCTATCTCTTCATCTACACGCCGCTCAAGCGCGTGACGTGGACGAATACCTTGATTGGCGCAATCCCCGGCGCACTCCCGCCGCTGATGGGTTGGACCGCCGCGCGCAACGAACTTGGCGGCGAAGGCTGGGCGCTGTTTGCGATTCTCGCGTTCTGGCAACTCCCGCATTTCTTCGCCATCGCCTGGATGTATCGCGATGAATATGCCAAGGCCGGTTTCGTGATGCTACCGAACATTGACCCGGACGGCAGCCGCACGGCGCACCAATCCGTCAGCAACACCATCGCGCTGATCTTCGTCAGCCTGCTTCCGTTCGTGCTGGGCGTCAGTGGAAAAATTTATCTCGTGTGCGCGCTGGTTCTGGGCGCAGGCTTTTTATTCTGCGCGATCCAATTTTCCCGGCAGCTTTCCATGCTGCGGGCGAAGCAGTTGTTTTTCGCCTCAATTATTTACCTGCCGCTGCTCCTGGTGGCACTGGTGTTCGACAAACTGAAATAAAATTTTATGCAGTCAAACGTTCAACAATTTCCGCCGTTCCGTGAACCGCAACCCGCGCACAGTCATGACGACCACGGCCACGAACATCACGAACCGGGGTTCTGGACGAAATACATTTTCTCCAGCGACCACAAAGTCATCGGCATTCAATACGGCCTGACCGCGCTCGCGTTTTTGCTGTTCGGATTTTTCCTGATGCTGCTCATGCGCTGGCAGATCGCGCATCCGGGCCAGCCAGTTCCGTTCATCGGACCGCTGCTCGCGAAAACTCTCGGACCGATGGCTGCTGGCGGCGTGATTTCTGCCGATCTCTACAATGCTTTCGGTGCGATGCACGGCACGATCATGGTGTTCCTCGGCGTCGTGCCGCTGGCGTTCGCCGCGTTCGGCAATTATGTCGTGCCGCTGATGATTGGCGCGCCGGACATGACCTTTCCGCGCATCAACATGGCGAGTTACCACGCATTTTTCATCGGCGGCGTGGTGATGCTCGTGAGCTTCTTCGTTCCCGGTGGCGCGGCGCAGGCGGGCTGGACTTCGTATTCACCGCTTGCTTCAACGATTCCAACCGACGGTCAGGCATTCTGGCTGACGGGCATGGTTTTTCTCATCACGTCCTCGTTGCTTGGCGCGGTAAACTTCATCGCCACCATCATCCAGCTTCGCGCGCCCGGCATGACGTGGATGCGCCTGCCGTGGTTTGTCTGGGCGCAGTTCGTGACGGCTTTCATCCTGTTGCTCGCGTTCCCGCCGCTCGAAGCTGCCAGCGTTTTGCAATTGATGGACAATGCGCTCGGCACAAGTTTCTTTCTGCCCACCGGCCTCGCAGTTGCCGGCAAAGTCGGTGAAGCCAGCGGCGGCGGCAGCCCGTTGTTATGGCAACATTTGTTTTGGTTCCTCGGCCATCCTGAAGTTTACGTTTTGATTTTGCCCGCGATGGGTGTCGTCGCGGAAATCATCGCCAACAACACGCGCAAGCCGTTGTGGGGTTACAAATCGCTCGTGTATGCCGTGCTGTCCGTCGGCTTCCTGTCGTTCATCGTCTGGGCGCATCACATGTATATGACGGGCATGGGCCAGAAAATCGCGACGTTCTTCCAGATCACGACGATGATGATTTCTGTGCCGTCGGTGATCATCCTGACGTGCCTGTTTCTCTCGCTATGGGGCGGCTCCATCCGCATCAACACGCCGATGCTTTTCGCACTCGCGTTCCTGCCGATGTTCGGCATCGGCGGTCTCACCGGCCTGCCGCTCGGTCTCGCAGCGGCGGATTTGTATCTGCACGACACCTACTACATCATCGCGCACTTCCATTACGTCGTCGCGCCCGGAACAATTTTCGCGCTCTTCGCGGGCGTGTATTTTTGGTATCCGAAAATGACCGGACGCAAGATGAATGAGTTCTGGGGCCGCGTGCATTTCTGGTGCTCGTTCGTGTTCATGAATTTGGTGTTCATGCCGATGTTCGCGCAGGGTATCAAGGGCATGATCCGCCGCATGAGCGATGGTGGTGTGAACTATTCCGCCGCGCGCGTGCCGGGGGCGATTGATACGCTGCCCGTTTCCGTCATGGAATTGAATACTTGGATTCTCGCCGCCGCCATCGGGCTGGGCCTCGCGCAAATTCCTTTCATCATCAATATTTTCTGGAGCATTTCGCACGGCGAAAAAGTCGGCACGAATCCGTGGGAAGCCACCACGCTCGACTGGCACACCCCCACGCCGCCGCCGCACGGAAATTTCCCGCAGCAGCCCGTCATCGTGCGCGGCCCTTACGAATACAACGCGCCCGGCCACGAAGGCAGTTACGCTCCGCAGGCGGAATTTCCCGCCGCCGCTCATGGTCATGACGACCACAGCCACAAAGCGCATCACTGAAATTTCACCACCGAAACATTTTCATGGAAATCCCCTACACAGTCCAAAACCGGCCGGACACCGGCCTCTACAACGCCAAGCTGGGCATCTGGCTTTTTCTTGCGTCCGAAGTAATGCTCTTCGGCGGACTTTTCTCCGCCTACGTTTTGCTGCGCGCCGGGGCGGAGCCGGGAATGTGGCCGCACGGCTGGCTCAACGTCACGCTCGGCACGGTCAACACGCTGTTGCTCGCACTCTCCGCCATCACCACGCTGCTCGCCTGGGCGGCGTGCAAGGTGCGCGACTTCGGCAAATTCAAATTTTTTCACGCCTGCACGATTCTGCTGGCGCTGTCGTTTTTGGGAATTAAATCCTACGAGTATCACGATAAATTCATCCACTACGAAATCGCGCTGACGGACGGCACGTTTGCCGACGGCCATCTCAAGGAAAAATCCGCCGACTTCGACCTGAAGAAAAAAACCGGCACGGTCATCATCGAAGGCCACATCGTCGAAGACCGCAAAGAGCTGATGGATTTACGCACGGAAGAAGCGAAGAAAGCCGTCCACCACGAAATTGAAATCAAAGCCGCTGACATCAAAAAAATGCAGAACTACGGCCCGTGGCACAACACCTTCACCGCGATTTATTTCACCATGTCCGGCCTACACGCGCTGCACATCCTCGGCGGCACGTTGGTGATTTTCTATCTCTGGGGTCCCGGCAGCCGGATGTGGAAGACCGATCCCGAACGCTTCACCAATCGCATCGAAGTCTCCGGCCTGTTCTGGCACTTCGTTGATCTCGTTTGGATTTTTCTGTTCCCCGTCATGTATCTGACCTGAAAAACAGCCGATAAAATTTTATGAGCGAATCCGACAAACCCGTTTCGTTTCAAAGCTACGTCAAAACCTGTGCGTATGTTTTTGGAGGTGTCATCATTGCCACTAGCCTGATGATTTACGCGTCGTTCCTGCCGCATTACGGCTGGCCGGCGAAAGTGTCCATCATCCTTACCATCGCCGCCGTGAACGCGTTCCTCGTGGCCGGCTACCTGATGCATTTGCTGTCGGAAAAAAAACTCGTCTATACCGTGCTCGCGTTCACCGTGTTTTTCGTCATCGGCCTGGCCGGCTTGACGCTGTGGGCGATGAGTGATTTCCCGGTGGGCACGGCCGTCCATTGAAATCCGAAACCCGAATGACGAAATCCAAAACCAATCCCAACGCTGCGGCGATGAAAAACGCATCACGCGTCACGCGTCACGCGTCACGTTGATATGTCCCTGAAAGCCTTTCATCTGATTTTCGTGACGCTGCTGACCTCGCTGTCATTCGGCTGCGCGGCGTGGGCGTTCAGCAACGGCAAGACCGGCTGGGGCGTGACAGGAATTGCCACGGGCATCCTCGTCATCATCTACGGCATTTATTTTCTGAAGAAACTGAAAAAGATCAGCTACCTGTGAAGTTGACC
>JBEEMY010000095.1:0-7178 GCA_041192415.1 Verrucomicrobiota bacterium
GTCTTTTCGTTCGTGCTGCTGCTCACCATCAACGTGCTGCAATGGTGGACGAACCGTTACAACACGAACAACCTCGCGTGAAATGACTGCTGTCCGACAACCTAAACACTCAACCAGCGAAACGCCGTGGGTGCGCCGCTTGCTCATCGGCGTCGCGCTCGCGTTCATCGGTTTGTTCCTCGTCATCCCGTTGATTTTTGTTTTCACGCAGGCGTTCGCGAAAGGAATCGGATTTTATTTTCACACCATCACCGACCCGATGGCGTGGAGCGCGGTCAAACTGACGTTGCTCGCGGCGGCGATTTCCGTGCCGTTGAATTGCGTCTTCGGCGTCTGCGCGGCGTGGGCGATTGCGAAGTTTGATTTTCGCGGCAAAAATATTTTGCTCACACTGATTGATTTGCCGTTTTCCGTTTCGCCGGTGATCGCGGGCATGATTTACGTTCTGGTTTTCGGCGCGCAAGGCTGGCTTGGCCTTTGGCTGAACGCGGACAATCCGACGTTCCCGCGATTGGCGAACTGGCTGATTGATCATAATTTCAAAATCATTTTCGCCGTGCCGGGCATCGTGCTCGCGACGATTTTCGTCACCGTTCCATTCGTGGCGCGCGAGTTGATTCCGCTCATGCAAGCGCAAGGTCGCAACGAAGAAGAAGCCGCGCGCGTGCTCGGTGCAAGCGGCTGGCAAACGTTTTGGCGCGTCACGTTGCCCAATGTAAAATGGGGTCTGCTTTACGGCGTGATCTTGTGCAACGCTCGCGCGATGGGCGAGTTCGGCGCGGTGTCCGTCGTCAGCGGAAAAATTCGCGGGCAGACAAATACCATTCCGCTGCACATCGAGGCGTTGTATGATGACTATAATTTCACCGGCGCGTTCGCCGTGGCGTCGTTGCTGGCGTTTCTCGCGCTCATCACGCTCGGTTTGAAAACGTGGGTGGAACATAAAAACGCCGCCGCACTTGAAAAATAATTTCTCATGAGTGTTGAAGTCAAAAACGTCACCAAAAAATTCGGCAGCTTCACCGCGCTCGACAACGTCAGCCTCAAGGTCGAGTCCGGCGAACTCGTCGCGCTGCTTGGCCCGTCCGGCTCTGGCAAAACGACTTTACTCCGCACCATCGCGGGCTTGGAATTCCCTGATAACACAGGCGAAGCGCAGGTTTTATTTTACGGCGAAGACGTGACACAGATTCCTGCGAGCGAGCGCAAGGCCGGTTTTGCGTTTCAACATTACGCGCTGTTCCGTCACATGAGCGTGTTTGAAAACATCGCGTTCGGTTTGCGCGTGCGTCCGAAAACCACGCGTCCGCCGGAAGCGGAAATTCGCGAGCGCGTGGAAAAATTACTCAAGCTCATTCAGCTTGATCCGCTCGCCAATAGATTCCCGTCGCAACTTTCCGGCGGCCAACGCCAACGCGTCGCGCTCGCACGTGCGCTCGCGGTGGAGCCAAAAGTTTTATTGCTCGACGAACCGTTCGGCGCGCTGGACGCGAAGGTGCGGAAAGAATTGCGCCGCTGGTTGCGCCAACTGCACGAAGAAGTTCACATCACCACGATCTTCGTGACGCACGATCAGGAGGAAGCGTTGGAAGTTTCCGACCGCGTCGCCATTTTGCGCGCGGGAAAAATTGAGCAGATCGGCACGCCGGAAGAAATTTACGACCAGCCCGCGTCGCCGTTCGTTTATGATTTTCTCGGCAATGTGAATTTGTTTCATGGTCGCGTGAAGGACGGCGCGGTGGTCATCGGTGGAACTGAATTCGCCACGCCCGATGCCGCAGGCGAGCAGGATTCCGAAGCCGTGGCGTTCGTGCGCCCGCACGACATCCGCGTGACGCGTCAGGCCAGCGGTCCCGCGTTGGCCGCGACGGTCATCCGCAGCAACGCCGCCGGGCCGGTGGCGAACCTGGAATTAAAACGGCTGGATAGCGGCGAACAATTCACCGTGCAGTTGAGCAAGGAATTGTTTCAGGAACTTCAGCCCAAGCCGGGCGAACAGGTTTTCGTGGAACTGAAGAATGTGAAGGTTTTCGCCGACGACTATTCGATTTGAACTTTGTTTGAACTCCGGCGCGCACTTGCTTATCGTTTGGCGCATGGCTGAAAAACATTCTCGCAGTTTCGTCAAGGCATTCACCTGGCGGCTCACCGGCAGCGCGGATACGATGATCATTTCCTACCTCGTCACGGGGCAGTGGAAGTGGGCGTTTTACATCAGTGGTATCGAATTTTTCACCAAGATTGTTTTGTATTATTTCCACGAGCGCATCTGGCACAAAATTCGTTGGGGGGTAACGGATAAGCGGCCTAACTACGAAATCTGAAAAGTTAAAGGGAAGTTTGATTCTGACCCGCCGGCGTTTCATTTCGGGGCGGCATTTTTAATTTTTCAGATTAAAAATGGGGTGGCCAACGGGACTCGAACCCGCAACAGCCAGAATCACAATCTGGGACTCTACCATTGAGCTATGACCACCGACCAAGGCGCAGACAATAGATTTTTTGCATCGCCTCGTCAAGTTTTGCCGTCGGGTGAAAAGGTTCGGTAGAAATCATTGGCCGCGAAAAAGCACAAAAGGCGCAAAAGAATTTTCTTTTGCGCCTTCTGCGAATTTTTGCGGCTGAACCGCCTCGGTCACAACTTCGCGGCGACGAACTGCGCGAGCTTTTGCGCGTCGGCGTTGAAGGAGCGGAGGCCTTCGGCAGTCTTCTCGGTGGCCATGGCGTTCTCGTTGAAGAGCCAGCGAAATTTCTTTTCGTCGAGCGGCAGCTTTTCAATCTTGCTGGTGCGGGCGATTTCGGGACTCAACTTGCGCGTGAGCGGCGCTTCGGACTTCTGCAATTCCGCGAGCAGGTTCGGGCTGATGGTCAGCAGGTCGCAGCCGGCAAGTTCGGTGATTTCGCCGATGTTGCGGAAGCTCGCGCCCATGACTTCGGTGGCGTAGCCAAATTTTTTGTAGTAGGCGTAAATTTCTTTTACGGAAATTACCCCGGGATCTTCGGCGGGCGCGAAATCGCGTTTTTCCTTTGCCTTATACCAATCCATGATGCGGCCGACGAACGGGGAGATGAGTTTGATTTTGCCTTCCGCGCACGCGACGGCTTGGGCGAGCGAGAAGAGCAGGGTGAGATTGCAGTTGATGCCTTCGCGCTGGAGGATTTCGCCCGCCTTGATGCCTTCCCAAGTGGAAGCAATCTTCACGAGGATGCGTTCGCGCGGAATGCCGTTCGCTTCGTAGAGTTTGATGAAGAGGCGGCCTTTGGCGGCGAGCGCTTCCGTGTCGAAGGACAAGTCGGCATCCGTCTCGGTGGAAACGCGGCCGGGAACAATCTTCAAAATTTCCAGACCGAAGAGAATGGTCAGATCGTCGAGCACGCGGTTCAACAATTCCTTGCCGCTGGCCTTGGACTTATTGTCGGCGATGGCTTTCTCCAGCAGGAATTGGTATTCGGGCATCTGCGCGGCCTTGAGAATCAGCGAGGGATTCGTGGTGGCATCGCGCGGGGCGAACTGCTTGATGGAGGCGAAGTCGCCCGTGTCCGCGACGACGGTGGTGAATTGTTTTAGTTGATCCAGTTGGTTGCTCATAGAGTTTTGATGAATTGGCTGCGCCTAAAATACGCGGAAGCCGGGCGTTGGCAAATCCTTTGCGGCAACTCCGGTATCGGATTTTTAATTGGCAACTTGAGCGCGTTTCATGGTGGAAGAACTTTTGACTCTGCAACGGCTTGCCGTAAAATGCGGGCGAATTTCTTTATGCCTACTCATTATCTTGCCTGCGACCTTGGTGCGGACAGCGGACGCCTCATGCTCGGCACGTTGGACAACGGAAAAATTTCACTGGAAGAACTCCACCGTTTTCCCAACGGCCCGGTGAAAAGTTCCGGCGCGCTGCACTGGAATCTGGACGGGCTTTTCAGTGAGTTGAAGGTTGGCCTGAAACGCGCCGCCGAAAAAAAACTCCCCATCGCGAGCATCAGCAGCGATTCCTGGGGCGTGGACTACGCGCTCTATGATGAGCGCGGGACGATGCTTTCGCCCGTGTGGCATTACCGCGATTCGCGCACGGCGCTCGGCGTGGACAACGTGAACGCCAAGGTGCGCTGGCCGGAAGTCTATGCCGAGACCGGCATCCAGTTCATGGCGCTGAACACGATTTACCAACTCGCCGCCGAGCCGGCGGAACGGCTCGCCAGTGCCAAACAGCTTCTGCTCATCGGCGATGCGTTCAACTATTTTTGCAGCGGCGTGGCGCGCAACGAGGTTTCCAACGCCAGCACCACGCAGCTTTACAACCCGCAGACGCACACCTGGTCCAAGAAAATTTTCTCCGCGCTCAAGCTACGCGAGGAAATGTTTGCGCCGATTTGCGCCAGCGGCACGAAGCTCGGGCCGCTGAAAAAAAATCTTGCCATTGAAACCGGGCTGCCGCAAATCGAAGTCATTGCGACGTGTTCGCACGACACCGGCGCGGCGGTGGCGGCGGTTCCCGCGAGCGGCGAGAACTGGGCTTACTTGAGTTCCGGGACTTGGTCGCTCATGGGCGTGGAATGGCCGCAGCCGGTCATCAACGACCAGTCACGCTCGCTCGGCTTCACGAACGAAATCGGCTACGGCAATTCCGTGCGTCTGCTGAAAAACATCGTCGGCTTATGGATCGTGCAGGAGTGCCGCCGCCAGTGGGCGAAGGAAGGCAAGAAATACGATTACGCCACGCTGGAAAAAATGGCCGCCGATGCGCCGCCGTTTGTTTCGCTCATCAATCCTGATGACGCGCGTTTTCTTGCGCCCGACAACATGGTCAAAAAAATCGCCGAGTTCTGTGAAGAGACCGGCCAACCTGTGCCGGCGAGCCACGCCGCTTCGGTGCGTTGCGCCTACGAAAGTCTGGCGCTCTTTTACCGCATCACGCTCCGCAAGCTGGAGAAACTCACTGGTAAAAAAATTGAAAAGCTGCACATCGTCGGCGGCGGTAGCCAGGCCACCACACTTAATCAGTGCGCGGCCAACGCGATGAAAATTCCCGTGCTCGCCGGCCCGACGGAATGCACCGCGCTCGGCAACATCCTCATTCAGGCGATGGCGCTCGGCCACCTTGAATCACACGCCGCCGCGCGCGAAGTGGTGCGGAATTCATTCGAGTTGAAAACGTTCACGCCGCAGAACTCCGCCGAGTGGGACGCCGCTGCTGCGCGCTTTGAAAAACTGGTTGCCTGACCCAGCGCACGCCAAACTAGGCGACTGACCGCCGATGGCGTGACTTGCATTATCCGGCTTTTGACCTATTTTGTCGGCCTCGATTATGCAATTGAACAATGAAGAAATCCGTCGTTACTCCCGGCACTTGATTTTGCCGGAAGTCGGGCTGGCTGGTCAGAAAAAAATCAAGGCCACGAGCGTGCTGTGCATCGGTGCCGGCGGACTGGGTTCGCCCATCGCGATGTATCTCGCGGCGGCAGGCATCGGCAAGATTGGCATCGTGGATTTCGACACGGTGGATTATTCCAACCTGCAACGGCAGATTCTCCACACGGACGCGGACGTGGGTCGCTCGAAAGCCGAGTCGGCGAAGGAAACGCTCGCGGGCATCAATCCGCATTGCGAAGTCGTCATCCACAACACGCGCATCTCGTCCGAGAACGCGCTCGATTTGATTCGCCCCTACGACATCGTCGTGGACGGCACGGATAATTTCCCCACGCGCTACCTGACGAACGACGCGTGCGTGCTGCTCAAAAAGCCCAATGTTTATGGCTCGATTTTCCGTTTCGAGGGCCAAGCCAGCGTGTTCGCGCCGCATCTCGGTGGACCGTGCTATCGCTGCCTGTATCCCGAACCGCCGCCGCCCGGCATGGTTCCGAGCTGCGCAGAAGGCGGCGTGCTCGGTGTGTTGCCCGGCATCATCGGCTGCATTCAGGCGACGGAAATTTTGAAGCTCGCGCTGGGCAAAGGTAATTTGCTCATCGGCCGTTTGATGTTGTTCAACGCGCTCGACATGAAATTTCGCGAATTGAAATTGCGCCGCGACCCGGCGTGTCCGATTTGCGGCGATCATCCGACCATCAAGGAATTGATTGATTACGAAACGTTCTGCGGCATCGTCCCCGAACCGGAAAACCTCGGCAACCCGGACGAAGTCACCGTGCAAGACATGAAGAAGGCGCTCGATAATCCGAGCCTCGGCATCAAAGTCGTGGACGTGCGCGAACACGACGAATACGAGATCGCGAAAGTCGCGGGCGTGCCGTTGCTGCCGTTGAGCCAACTCAACGAACGTTTCACCGAGCTCGACCCGAATACGCAATACTATCTGCACTGCAAAGCCGGTGTGCGCTCGTTGAAGGCGCTGAACTTCCTGCGCCAGCAGGGTTTCAAATATGTCAAGAGCGTCAAAGGCGGCATCACGGCGTGGTCGGACGAGATTGACCGCAACGTGCCGCGCTACTGAAGCCGCGTAGCGCGCAAGCGGAGAAATCCCGCCTTGTTTGTCGCCACCAGCGGAGAAGTTTGCACCGTCAAAACGCGGTTGGTCACTTGATCAACCGCGTTTATTTCTTGGACGTAGCCCGCGCCGGAAAACCAGTTCTTCAAATCCGCTGACCATTCCACCAGCAGCGAAACATCCGTGGCGGCTTTCGATTGCGGGAAGCTGATCTGGAAATTTCCATTCGTCATCACTGGCGAAAACGGATTCGCGTTCGCTGACTTGGGCGCGAGGCCGAGCGCGTATTCCAGCAAGTTCGGCAGCGCGTCAGCGTCGGGATTTGCGGCGTCGCCGCTGATGAGCGGGTTGGCCTGCTCTCCCGCCGTGAAGTTTGCCCGCAACCAGTTGTTGATGGGGCGATCCAGAATGTTCACGGTGGCGTTGGAAAGCGCGGTGAAAAAATAATTCGTCGAGGGCGCGAGGTTCAGCGTGACGGTGACTTGATTCGTGTTGAGATTTCCTCCGAGCGGCGTCACAAAAATATTCGTGGTCATTACATTGAAACCCAGCGTCACGTTCGTGGTGAGCGCGACGTAGTCCGTGCCGGGAACCGCGCTGCCGCCGATGGTGAACGTCACCGGCACAGTAAGGTTCGTGTCGCCGCTGCGCACAATGCTGAAGCGCGCGGTGTTCGTGCCGAACTCGCCGCCGACCGCGTCACTCGCCACGACTTCCACCACTGTCGGCCCGACG
>JBEEMY010000096.1:0-7157 GCA_041192415.1 Verrucomicrobiota bacterium
TTTTGTCCAACGCCAGACTCTCGTTACGCCAAGAAACTCATAAGTAAGATTCGGTCGGTTCTTATTTGGATTGGTGATGTCTCCGAGCCGATAGCGACGGCCATCTTTGTCCGTGAATCTATAAAAGTTCTCAATGTAGTTCGGGTCATATTCGCCATAGATTTTGTTGAAGATGACTTTGTCCGTTTTGGAGTAACGGAAAATTATATCGCGGCAGTTGGGGAAATTTATTGTTGTGTGACTTTTCGGTTGCGAACGCTTCCAAGAAATTTCGTTGCGATAATTCTCTTTTCCAAAGACGCCATCCAAAACAATTTTCAGATAGTGCGAGGCCGTCGGGTCGCAATGGAGATAAAGCGAGCCGGTGGGTTTGAGGACGCGGTGCAGTTCCACCAGCCGGTTCGCCATCATGGTCAGGTAGGCCATCATGTCGTTCTCGCCGAGAAAGGAACGCAGCGCATTCATCATCTGCGCCAAATCGGTGTTCGCGCCGTGAAGGATTTCATCAAACTCGCGCTCGGCCTGTTCGCCCCAATGCCACGAGTCTTCAAACGCCGTGATCTGCGCCTCGCTCTCGTGCCCCTTGGGCGATTTGAACAGGAGATTGTAGTCGCGCTTGGAATTGAACGGCGGGTCGAGGTAGATGAGGTCAACGGATTCATCTTTGATGTGCTCCCGCAGCACATTGAGGTTGTCGCCGAAGAAAAGTTGATTCACGTCCGCGAGATTAGAGAAGCCCGGCGGCGGCGTCAATCGGCGGCGTTGTGGAGCAAGAACGCCCTGTCACGAGACTTTCAATCCGTAGCGTCCGGCGGCCTGCTGCAATCTTGTCCGCGTGTTGAAGGCTTGGGTCAGGTTTTTGGAGTTTAGCACCCCGGCTAGCTTGCCCCCGGCCAGCACGCCGCCAGCTTTCAAAATCAACGCATGGGAGAACACCGGCATGATCTCCTCAACGTGATGCGTCACAAAAATCAGCGTCGGAGAATTTTTCTTTGAGCCAAGCCGTTGGATGAATTGCAGAAAATGTTCGCGCGCCGCCGGATCAAGCCCGGCGCAAGGCTCGTCCAGAATCAACACGCGCGGCTTGGCCATCAAGGCCCGACCAATCAGCACCCGCTGGCGTTCGCCTTGTGACAACACGCGCCACGGACGTCCGACGAGGTATTCACATTCCACCTGCCGCAGAAGTTTCAGCGCCTGCGCCCGCTCGCCGCGCGTTACGCGTCGCCACAAATCAATCTCCGCATATTTGCCACTGGCGACGGTTTCCAACGCCGGCTCTTCGTCCGCCATCATCTGCCGGATGGATGAACTGACAATGCCAATGCGCTTCCGCAACTCGCGCCAGTCGGATTCGCCGTAAGTTTCGCCGAGCAAAGAAATTTCTCCTGCGGTCGGCATCAGGTAGCCGGTGAGCGCGCTCAAGAGGGAGGTTTTACCGGAACCGTTCGCACCGAGAATGACCCAGTGTTCGCCGCGCTGCACGCGCCAGTTCACGTCGCGCAAAATCACCGTGCCAGCGCGCACGAGGCGGAGGTTTTCAACGGACAGGATGACGTTTGGCATTTGGGGAAAGGTAGTGACGGCGCGCGATCTTAACCCTTGGTAGGGACAGACCGCTGGGCTGTCCCCCCGCCCGCGCTTCCCCGTCTTCGGCGGGCGGTGTTTCGTAAATTCCGCTGGCTCAAAAACGCGAAAGCGCCAGCGGGGACATCGCAGCGCGATGTCCCGACCATTCAAATCTTCACCTTGAACTTCTCGCCGCGTTTCACGGATTGCACGAACGCCGCCATCAGTTGCGGAATCATTTCCAAATCGCGCAAGTTCACAACCTCGACGGGCGAGTGCATATAACGGTTCGGCAAACTGATGAGCGCGCTGGCGATGCCGCCGCGCGTCCAAAAAATCACGTCCGTATCCGTGCCGCTGGAATTCGACATCGCCTCGTGTTGGAGCGGAATCTTTTTCTTCTTCGCCACTTCTTCGAGGCGCTTCACGACTTCGGGATGATTGCAGCCGCCGTGGGTGATGGCCGGGCCTTTGCCAAGCCGCGTGTCGCCGTGCTGCGTTTTGCTCACGGTCGGATAATCCGTTGCGTGCGTTACGTCCACCACGAGCGCAGTGTCCGGATGCAGCGAATACGCAATCTGCCGCGCGCCGAGCAATCCAACTTCCTCCTGCACATTTGAAACCGCGCAGACTTCGCAATTCAATTTCACTTTGGACTCCTTCAGCAGCCGCAACGTTTCCGCCACGGCAAACGTGCCGATGCGATTATCAAACGCCCGCGCCACCGCCAGATCGCCGCGCAAGATATCAAATTCATCCGTCAACGTAATCGGGTCGCCAACGCGAATCAGTTGCTCCGCTTCCCTGCGGCTGCTCACGCCGATGTCGATGAAGATGTCGTGAATCTTCGGCAGCTTCGGTTCGCCGTCCAGCTTGGTGAGATGCGGCGCGACGTTGCCCACGACACCTTTCACCGCGCCGCCGCGCGTGTGGATGACGATGCGTTGCGCCTTGGTGATGGCCGCGTCCACGCCGCCCATGCGCCGGACGTAGATGAAGCCGTTGTCATCAATGTAATTCACCGCCATCGCAATCTCGTCCGCGTGCGCCGCCAGCATGATGCGCGGGCCGCCGCCCTTGTTCAGCACCGCTACGCAATTGCCGTAGGCATCGGAAAAAGTTTCGTCCGCAAATTGTTTGGCGTAGTCCAGCCACACACGCTGGCCACGCGTCTCATGCCCCGTGGGGCTGGGTGTGTTCACGAGGGTTTTGAGAAAATGGAGTGAGGCTTCGCGCATGACGGCAGGCTAAAGTGCGGGGGAAATTCGGCAATCGTTTTCTTCAATGCCCGCCGGAAAGTTTTTCAATTCACGCCCGCCAAAAGTTTTCGCCCATCATCGGCCATGCAAAAAATAAAAAAACTTTTTCGCGCGGTCTGGCAACGCCGACGCAGCTTCACGGTCGGCATTCTGCTCGCCGGCGCTGGTTGTGCGTGTCTGCCACCGCGCCCCTATCGCCCCGTCGAACCGATTCCCGCGAGCATCGTGGATATGCACTGCCACATCGCGGGCATCGGCGCGGGCGGCAGCGGCTGTTTCATTTCACCGAAGCTGCGCGATAACTGGCGCTTCGGCATTTATCTCCGCGCGTTCGGCGTTTCCAAAAAGGAAATCGCGGCGAAAGGCGATGCCATCATCGGCGATAAAATTTCCGCCAGCCTCGCCCAAAGCAAGTTCGTCAGCAAAGCCGTCATCCTCGCGCTGGACGGTGTGGTGGATGCGGACGGTCGGCTCGATACGAACCGCACCGAAGTATATTTCCCGAATGAATTCGTCGCTGCCCTCTGCGCGGCGCACACGAACCTTTTATTTGGCGCCTCCATCAATCCGTATCGCCCCGACGCTATCGAGCGACTGGGCTGGGCAAAAAACCACGGCGCAGTTTTGGTGAAATGGATTCCGCCCATCATGGAAATCAATCCGGACGACCCGAAGCTGATTCCATTTTACCAAAAAATGGCGGAGCTAAAGCTCCCGTTGCTCTGCCACACCGGTGAGGAAAAATCTTTTTCGCACGCGAACGACCAGTTTGGAGACCCGGAAAAATTGCGGCTGCCGTTGAGTCTGGGCGTGACCGTCATCGCCGCGCACATCGCGTCGTCGGAAAAATTCCATGGCGATCGATCCAGCACCGCTGCTACCGGAATTCGGCGGTCCAGAGCGCCGTGATGACCGCCACCTACAGCCTGCACACGGCGCTGGGCTCCCTCCACCAGCAGGCCGACCGCATCATCGCCTTGACCGATTTCGCGCGGGACAAATTCATCGAGGGGGGATTCCCGGCCAACAAGATGGTGGTCAAGCCCAACTTCGTCGAGGACACGGTCGCCGTGGCACCGCTGGCGTCGCTGCAGCGGTCCGGTGTGCTGTATGTCGGACGCCTCTCGGAAGAAAAGGGGCCGGACGTGTTCGTGGACGCGGCCCGTCTGGTCCCGGACGAACAGTTCGAGATGCTCGGAAATGGCCCGCTCGCCGACACCCTCGCCCGGCCAGCCAATGTGGCCTTTGCGGGCGCAGTGCCCAAGGCCCAGGTACTTGGCGCCATGCAGCGGGCGATGGTGCTGGTGCTACCAAGTCGTTGTTACGAGGGCTTGCCCATGACGCTGGTGGAAGCGTTTTGCCAGGGATTGCCGGTCATCGCGAGCCGGCTGGGCGCATTCCCCTCGCTCATCGACGACGGCGTGACGGGTTTGCTGTTCGAGCCGGGGGATGCGGACGATCTGGCCCGCAAGGTGCAATGGTGTCGCGGCAATCCAGACGCCTTGGCTCGAATGGGTCTGGCCGCCCGAGCTGCTTACCTAGATCGCTACACGGCACAATCGAATTATGCGCAATTGCTAGACATCTATCATGAAGCGATCCGGCATCGGCAATCTCGATGATCGCCGCACTACTTTCATCTATATCTGCTTTTGCTTCCTTTGCTTCCGCATCAGCTTCCAAATGAATACCATCAGAAATCTTAAATACACCACCCTGGGCCGGTTTCTCACCCTGCCCTTGCGGATCAGAATCTGCGCCCAATTTCTCCTTCCGCAAATCAAGCTGGCCTTGAAATGGCTGGTTGTCTCGCGCGAGTGGACAAACTTCTCGCTCAACTTCAGCGAGGTCGGCATGGCCTCGATGAATGCCTCGGTGGCCGCCTTGCTGGGATGCCGGTATGAGCAGGTCCAGCACTACACACAGGAATATCTGGACAACCACACCCTGGCCGAACGGCTGGAAAGCAGAAGGCAGGCCAGCAACCTGCGCTACGTGACCGACGGAGGGGCTTTGCGCGGCAAATGCATGCTGAACTACGTGCTGACACGGGCCAGTCGCGCCAGAACCGTGTTTGAGGCTGGCACTGCCCAAGGATTGAGCGCCGTCTGCATTGCCGAAGCCTTGCGCCTCAATGCCCGAGAGCTGGGAGAACCGTGCCGACTCTATACCGTCGACCTGGAAGCCGACCGCTCGCTCTACATCACCCCGCAGGACAGCGACACCATCACCCAGCTCACCGGCGACAGCGTCCAGCAGATTGCGCAAGTCCCCGCCCCGATCGATCTGTTCCTGCACGACACGGTGAACGACGCGCAACACACCGCCGATCAACTCACCGCGCTGATGCCGCACCTTGCTCCCGGCGGCGTGGTGCATGCGTCCTGGTTCAGCGAAGCCTTCATCGACCAATGTTGTCAGCACGGCCTGACATTTCTGCCTTTCACCGCCGCCACTCACAAACACTGGTATCAGGGCGGGAGGGCTGGTCTGGCCATTCAGCGTCAGGTGAAACAATGCGGGTGACTTTTTCCTGGGATGACGGACATCCCCATGATCTGCGTATCGCGGAATTGATGGCCCGCCACGGCATTCGAGGCAGCTTCTACTGCCCGATCGTCAACCGTGAGGGGCTTGCCGTGATGTCTCCGGTGGAGATGCGGCAACTCGTTTCCCTGCCTGGTATAGAAATTGGCGCACACACTTATTCGCATGCCTACGCCAGCCATCTGCCACTGCCGGAATGGGTCGATGACACCCAGCGCGGCAAGGATGCGCTGGAGCATATCCTGGGGCAATCTGTGCCAGTATTCTGCTATCCCGGCGGGAAGTTCTCGGACATGCACGCCGACGCTGTCCAGACAATGGGATTTCGCTATGCCAGAACGACGGGAAATTTCAGCTTCAGCCACGGCCCGAACCCGCTGAGGGTGCCGACCACCTTGCAGTTCTATCCCCATAGCACGGCTGTGCTGACCCGCAATTTCATCAGGCATTTCCGCAACCACCAAGGTTCACGTATGGCATTCAGCTTGGTGGCCGCTTCGAGCTTCGAGAAGCGAATCCAACTGCTGCTCCAAGCCTGCCAACCGGGGTCCGATCAGTTGCTGCACATCTGGGGGCATTCCTGGGAAGTCATGGACAACAATCTCCTCGGTCCGCTGGAAAATCTCTTCAAGTGCCTGCAGGAACAGCTTCCGCCGGAATCCTTCGTGACCAATCTGCAGACCATCGAACCATGACCCGCGTCCTCATCATCGAAAAGCGCATGACCCATTACCGGGTGCCCATGTTCGAAAAGCTTCGGGCGCTGCTGGCCGATCGAGGCGTTGAATTGTTGGTGGGGTATGGCCCTTGCCATGCATCGGAAACCTCTAGAAACGATACCGGATCACTCGAATGGGCCACCCATGTCCCGACGCTGTATCTGGCTGGGGGCAGAATCTGTCTGCAATCCTTCGGCGCCGCGGCGAGAACCTGCGATCTGCTGGTCGTGACCCAAGAAAACAAGCTGGTCAGTAATCTGGTGCATCAGTTTCTCCCCATGCCTTACAAGGTGGCCATCTGGGGACATGGCGCCAATCTGCAGGGCAACCCGCACGGCTGGGCCGAGAAATGGAAACGCTTCGTCAGTCGGCGCGCCGACTGGTGGTTCGCCTATACGGATTTAACCTTGCCACTGCTCGAACAATCCGGCTTCGACATGCGCAAAGTCACCGTCCTGGGAAACTCCATCGACACCGAGGAACTCAAAGCCTTGTGTGCGCAGTCCGAGGCGGAAGGTCCAGCGGTCTTGCGGGCCCGGCTGGGGGTACCGCAGCGGGCCTTCACCGGGTTGTATCTCGGCACATTCAGCCCCGACAAACGCATCGATTTTCTGCTGGAAGTGGCGCAGGAAATCCGCCGCCGCATTCCGGATTTCAAGCTGATTTTGGCTGGATCTGGCCCGGAGCAGGCAAGGGTCGATGCGTTCTGCCAGCAGCACCCGTGGTGTCACCCGGTGGGTCAAGCCCGGGGACGCCTGAAATCTGACATCCTGATGGCGTCCGACCTCATCCTCAATCCCGGCATGGTCGGCTTGGGTATTCTGGACGCCTTCGTGGCCGGGCGCCCCATGCTCACCACACGCAGCACCCGGCACAGCCCGGAG
This sequence comes from Verrucomicrobiota bacterium, assembly GCA_041192415.1. Classification (GTDB taxonomy): domain Bacteria; phylum Verrucomicrobiota; class Verrucomicrobiia; order Limisphaerales; family UBA11358; genus UBA11358. The sequence goes on from JBEEMY010000096.1 coordinate 6,979, forward strand.
ATCGCCTACCTGTCAGCAGGAGTCAACGGCGAAATGACCGAACCGACCGTGCCAGCCTATGTGGAAGCGGTCTGTCGCCTGCACCAGGACCGCGACCTCTACGAGCGGATGTCGCAGGAAGCCCTGCGTAGTGCACAGACCTACTCCATTGACGCGATGGCGGAACGCTTTGCCGCCGG
>JBEEMY010000097.1:0-7139 GCA_041192415.1 Verrucomicrobiota bacterium
CCGCCGGAGCCTTGGCGGGCGGCAACTCCGGCGCCGGGCTGTGGCTTTTTTCGCCTGACCAGACCAACACGCCGGCGCTGCACTTCGACCACACGAGCGGACTGCCGTCGGACTGGGTGATTTCCATGTGGGAAGACCGGGAAAAAAATTTGTGGTGCGGCACGGGCGCGGGGCTGGCCGTCATCCGTCCGAACAACCTTGAAACCGTTTCACCGCCGGACAATTGGAAGGGGCGGCCCGTGCTGTCCATCCTGCCGGCACCGGACGGCGCGCTGTGGATCGGCACGGAAGGCGCGGGATTGTATCGGCTGCAAAACGACACCTGGACAAATTTCGACGTGCCGCAGGGACTCCGCAATCCCTACGTCTGGTCGCTCGCGACGGACGGCGCGGGAAAAATCTGGGCGGGAACGTGGGGTGGTGGGTTGTTCGTGCAGAAGGACGAGGCGTTTGATTTTGCACGGGGCATGGAAAATTTTCTCTGGCCGGCACCGGCGTTGTTGTTCGTGAAAGACGAGCTGTGGATCGGCACGCCGGCGGGCGCGCTGTGCTATCAAAACGGGGAGTTCAAGGTATCCGGCGAAATTGCCGGCACGCCGTTCGGCGACGTGCGCGCCATCGCGCGGGACCAATCCGGCGCGTTGTGGTTTGGCACGGCGGGCGGAGGATTGGTGCGTCGCGAAAACGGGAATTCCCATCGGTTCAAAAAATCCGACGGACTTTCGTCCGACTTCATCGAGTGCCTGCATTTTGCGGACGACGGCGCGCTGTGGATCGGCACGTTCGGCGGCGGGCTGAATCGTTTCAAGGACGGGAAATTTTCCGTCATCAATCGCGCACAGGGTTTGCCCAGCGGCGTTATCGGCCACATTGAAGCGGACGGGCACGGGTTTTTTTGGATGAGCTCTTACGCCGGTATTCTGCGCGCGAGCAAGGCGGATTTGAACCGCTGCGCCGATGGCCAAATGGCCGAGGTGGCGTTTTTGACTTACGGTATCAACGACGGATTGCCCACGCTTGAATGTTCCGAGGGCTTGCAATCGGCCGGTTGCAAAACGGCGGACGGCCGGCTCTGGTTTCCGACGTCGAAGGGGCTGGTCGCGGTGGATCCGTCGCGGGCGACGACGAATGCGCTGAAGCCGCCGGTGTTGATCGAAGAGGTGCGCGTGGATGAAAAGAAGATTCAAAACGAAGATGGAAGATGGAAGATGGAAGATGGAGCGCATCCGTCCTCCTCGTTGATCATCCCGCCGGGACGGCATCGCATTGAATTCGAATACACGGCGTTGAGCTTCGTCGCACCGGAGCGGGTGCGGTTCAAATACCGGCTGAATAATTTTGAGGGCGACTGGGTGGACGCCGGGGACAAGCGCGTGGCGACTTACAGTTACATTCCACCGGGAAGTTATTCGTTTCAAGTCATCGCGTGTAACAACGACGGTGTGTGGAACGATGTTGGCGCGAGCTTGAAGTTTGAAGTGCGGCCATATTTCTGGCAGACGGCGTGGTTTCGCGCGCTGGTGATCATCATCCTGATTGCGGCCAGCGGCGGGCTGGTGTGGTTCTTCACACGACAGCGGATGCGGCGCAAGGTGGAACGCGCCGAGCGCCAGCGCGACATCGAGCGCGAACGCTCGCGCATCGCGCAGGATATCCACGATGATTTGGGTGCGCAACTCACGCGCATCACGATGATGAGCGAATCCGCGCGCGGCGATTTAGACAACCGCGAACGCACCGCCGTCGGCCTCGGAAAAATTTACGACACGGCGCGCGAGCTGACGCGGAGCATGGATGAAATCGTGTGGGCGGTGAACCCGCGCCACGACACGCTGGAAAGTTTGGCGACGTATCTGGAAAAATTCGCACACGACTGGCTGGCAACGGCCGGTATCCGTTGCCGCCTGGACTTGCCGCTGCAATTTCCCGAATGGCATCTGACTTCCGAAGTGCGGCACAATGTTTTCCTCGCGTTCAAGGAGGCGCTGCACAACGCGGTGAAACATTCTGGCGCGTCGGAAGTTTTCATCCGGCTGGCAGTGAAGGAAAAATCTTTTGAACTTGCCGTCGAGGACAACGGCTGTGGTTTTTCCGCCGGAGAAAAGACCGAAAAAATTTCCGCCGCATCAGGGCGCACCGCTTCGGGCAACGGGCTGGAAAACATGAGGCAGCGGCTCGCGGTCATCGGCGGCGGCTGCGACATCCAGAGCGTTTCCGATGCGGGAACGAAGGTTATCTTCACAGTGTTTCCGAAGGCGGTTGTCGCGAAATCAGGCCGTTAATACAGGCGTTTGCAGCATCGTTATTTTTGATGACATGACGGATTCGCGTTGTTCGCAGATAGTCTCACCATGCAAACCCCCTCCGTCTGGCAAAGCGCCTTGTCGTGCATGGCTCCCCGTGGCCTTGAACGACGGGTTTTTGGCGGGCAGAAAGATTTTTGCTGTCCCGCATAAAAAACTGGACGTTTCCAATCCTAACCCCAATAGCCATGAAAACAAAACTACCCAACCCTCGAATGATTAAAAAATCACTTTCAGCCATCGCGCTGACGCTGCTGCTTGGTGCGACGCCAACCCAAGCCACTCAAACCGTCCGCGAGCTTTGGGATGGACCGAACGCTAAATTCGCGCTTGACGGCGCGGTGAGCAATGGCCTGTCGTCCATCGGCTTCGCCCCCAACGCAGTTTGGGTGACCAGTCCGCCCACCAACACGAGTCTTCGATTTGACGGTTCATGGAACCTAGATTGGATGATCGGTAATGGCGACACCTTGTTGCCCTGCACCGTTGGTAATGGCGGAACGCTGGCGTATTATCCCAGTGAGGGCAATATGCAGTCATCGCTCATCAATCCGGCGACGGGTCTGCCCTACGGCAATTACTATTCGCAATGTTACGCGTCGCGGGCCTTGGCCACCAATTCATACATTGATTTGAACGCCAATGGCACTTACTACTTCAGTGTGCGTTTCGTGGGAGGCACGGGGTGGAGTTGGTGGACGGGTGACATGGCGGGTGGCATTGGCTTTGCCGCTGGCAATGCTACAAATGCTGACTTCGTCGGCGCGGGTTGGACTCGGGTGACTCCATTTTTGATGGAAGATGGAGTGACGGATGCTGGCAGCACTCCTTATGTCACCACTGGCACGCTGGATCAGGCAGGCGTTGTCAGCCACCCAGATGATTCGGGGGGAGTGTATTATCCACGTGCAGCCGGAACAGCAGGCCAGCTTTTATCTGGCGGACCGGGCTTCATTCTGGTTGGAAAGTTGACCACATCGGTTGGCGGCGCTGCCACGATCAGTGTGAAGACTTATCCTGGATACAACTCACCGGCTGCGGATCCTAGCAGCATTACTTGGGATGCGACTTATAGTTTCACAGACACGAACCTCATGACGCAACTTTTGTTGTGGAACTACGGCACGGGACCGTCGGTGCAGGATGCCGTCCGGGTAGGCACGGACTATGGCTCGGCGGTCGGTTTGGAAATTGTTGGCGCACCCAACGCGTCTCCTGGCACGACGGTGTATGCTGGCACGCCAGTAACGTTTTCAACTACCTATGTTGGCCTGAATTCCGGCACCTATCCGATGACCTTTCAGTGGTTAAGCAACAGCGTTCCTTTGACGGACGCAACGAACGCAACCATCGTCTTGACCGGCACGACCACGAACTTTACGGCGAATTATTCACTGGCGGCCGCCAATTCCTTCGGCACGACCACGAGTGCGGTTACTCATTTGACGGTGAATCCGGCCGCGCCCGTAACCATCGTCCAGCAACCGGTTTCGACGACTCGTTATGTTGGCTCGCCTTCAGCGTCATTCACCGTTTCTGTGGATGGCACTCCGCCGTTCACTTATCAGTGGCAACACGCTGGCACCAATATTCAATCAGCCGTGACGACCTCGGCCCAGGCTAATACGGTGGTGTTGCCCCCGATTGCGCTCGCGGACGCGGGTAACTACTCCGTGACGATCACGAATCTGTTTCGCACCACCAATTCCACAGTGGTGACATTGACGGAAATTGTGCCAGCAACAAACTCCTATGCGGGCGTGCTCACGGCGCTTTCGCCCTACGGTTATTGGCGCTTGGATGACAGCGCGCCGGTGATCTATGACTATTTTGGTAACAATAATGGACAGGTTTTGGATGCCAGCAGAATGACATTCGGAGATGCAGGTGCGCCGCTTGTTGGTTTCCCAGCGAATCATCAGGCGCTCACCATTGGCTCGCAAGGTAATTGGTGGGAGCCATACCGCCTCAATCTGCCGGTTTCATACTTCACCAACACGATGACATTCACTATGTGGGTTAAGGGTGGTTGTGGGTTGATGTCCCGCAACGGCTACGGGAATGCTTATGGTATCGAAAACAACAGCGGCCACTTACAATTTGACTGGGGTGGTGTCGCCTCGTGGGATTCCGGGTTGAGTGTGCCAGCTAATACCTGGACGTTCGTGGCCTTGGTCGTTGAGCCTACGCAAGCGACTATTTACATGGGCACGGATAGTTTCACCCTTACGTCGGCGCAGCAAACCGGACTCACTATCTCTGATTCCACCACCCTCGGCGATACTACCCATCTCACTCCGCTTTGCGTTGGTCGCAATCCATTTCCTTGGGCTGAAGATGGCGGCGGTGCGCCTTGGGCATCCATGAATGGGACTTGGAGCGACGTGTCAGTGTTCTACCAATCGCTGACCCCAACACAAATCCAGAAGCTGTATCTGGCTGGTGTCGGCCTGACGGTTGGCGGCACGTCTGATGGTTCGGGCAACTTGATCCTGAACTGGTTCTCGGGCGCCACGTTGCAACAAGCTAGTTCATTGACCGGGACTTGGACCGATGTCAGCGGTAGCCCGACGCCGCCTTACAGTGTGCCGATGACGGGCGCGCAGAAGTTTTATCGCGTAAGAAACTAACTAGCACGAAGGTTATCAAACATAGACCGGTCGGGGCTGCAGACAGCTCCGACCGGTTTTTTAGTCCATTTTATATTCACGACCATGACTGTTCTGAACAAAGATAAACGCGGCGCATTCACATTGATCGAACTGCTCGTCGTTATCGCCATCATTGCCATTCTCGCCGCGATGTTACTGCCCGCCTTGTCTAAAGCGAAAATCCAAGCGCAGAAAATCTCCTGTATGAACAATCTCAAGCAGATTCAACTTGCCTGGGTCATGTATTCGGGAGAGAGCAACGACAAAATCGTGCCGGTGAGCAATTATGGGGCTAATTTCCCTACCGACCCGCTGATTCAGCCAGGCGCAGCCGAAGCACAATTGTTTCCGGGAAGCGTTGCCACGCTAACTGGCACCAACGTGCTTTTTACCCGGCTCAGCCTGCTGTATCCAATTTTGAAATCCGAGAAGGTGTTCAAATGTTCTGCCGACCCCAAGAAAAGTCCGGACAACCTCACTGCCACCATTCGCAGCTATTCCGCAAACGGTTGGATGAATCCCACCACCGGAACGCTCGGCAGCGGCTATCTGCATCCAACGGCAACCTACACCGTCTACAAAAAACAAACGGACATTGGCCGGCCGTCAGACATTTACATCATGCTCGAAGAAAGCCCCGGCACGATTAACGACGGTTGGTTCGTCGAAAATCCGGACGCGCCCACCCAATGGACCGACATGCCCGCCAGCTTCCACAACAAAAGTTGCATGATTTTGTTTTCCGATGGCCATTCGCAAAACCGCAAGTGGACGGATAGACAAGTCATCGCTCAAGCCGGAAACTTCGTCAACTATGACTCCAGTTCTGGGGATCTCGCCTGGATGTTGAGCATTACCACCAGTCGTCGTTAATTGGCACTTGCGTTAGCGCAGGTGTTTGCCGCGCCAAAATTTTGCCACCAATTCAAAAATGAGAATCATTCCATTCCTTCGCTTTCTAATCACCGGCGCGTGCGCCGCGTTGTTGGTCACACAGCTTGCCGCCGCCGATTCTCCGCGCGAACACCTTTTGCTCGACGCGAATTGGAAATTTCGTCTCGGCGACGATTGGCCGGACGCTCTGAGTCTCATGAACTCCGGCACCGGTGGTGGGCCGGCGTCGGAAAAGTTTTCCGATTCTTTTTGGCGCACCGTCAATCTCCCGCACGATTGGGCGGTGGAACTGCCGTTCGATTGGGCAGCCGACGGCAGCCACGGTTTTCACACGCTCGGCGTGAAGTATCCGACCAACAGCATCGCTTGGTATCGCCGCACGTTTGAACTAGCGAAAGAAGATGAAGGCAAACGCATCTGGCTGACGTTCGATGGCGTGTTCCGCGACGCGACCGTGTGGGTCAATGGCTGGTGCGTGCGGCATCACGAGGGCGGCTACTATCCGTTCCGCGAGGACATCACCGACGTGTTGCATTATGGCGGCAAGAATACCGTTTCCGTGCGCGTGGACGCGACGAAAGTCGAGGGCTGGTTCTACGAAGGCGCGGGCATTTACCGCCATGTGTGGCTGGACAAGACCGCGCCAGTGGCCATCGCGCCGGATGGGATTTTTGTGCAGAGTGAATTTGAGGGAAATATTCCGCAGGGCAGCCCTGAAATTAAAGTTGAAGTCAGCCTGCTCAATTTGCAGGCCAACGCCGCAAATGCGACCGTGAACTGCGAAATCATTTCGCCTGACGGCAAATCCCTGAAGAAATTTTCCGAATCGGAAAAATTGAAGGTCAAATCGCAGGGCGCCGTGAAATTGGAAACAAAAATTTCCTCGCCGGTTCTTTGGTCGCCGGAAAATCCGCAGCTATACAAACTGATCACCACGGTTTCATCTGACGGCAAAATCGTTGACCAAAAAGAAACCGCGTTCGGCATTCGCACCGTAGGCTTTGATGCAACGAACGGCTTTTTACTGAACGGCAAGCATTACGAGCTTTACGGCACGTGCAACCACCAGGACCACGCCGGCGTCGGCGCGGCCATCCCGGATGCGTTGCTGGAATTTCGTGTGAAAAAATTGAAGGAGTTCGGCTGCAACGCGTATCGCATGTCGCACAATCCGCCCACACCGGAATTGCTTGATGCCTGCGACCGCCTCGGCATGTTGGTCATGGACGAGAGCCGGTTGATGGGCAGCGATTCGGTGAACCTGAAAAAATGGGACGACCTAATCCGCCGC
>JBEEMY010000098.1:0-7130 GCA_041192415.1 Verrucomicrobiota bacterium
GCTCGGGCAAGAGCACGCTTGCGCTGGCAATCCTCAAGTTGCTTCATCTGAAGGGCGGGAAGGCGGACGGAACCATCCTCGCCTGTCATGACACGACGCCTGAAAACCGCGCCGAACTGCTGCGCCATTTTCAGTTCAGCGAAACCATCCAGATTGCGACCTTGTTCGTTGGCGTCATCAAGCTGCGCGGCGACGGGATAAAATAGCGTTGAGTTTTCCCACGCCGGACAGGATGATTCAGCCCGATGGCTGAAGGCACTAGCATTCCCGTAAAATTGATTTCACCGTTCGCCGGAATCTTCAACCGCGCGCGGCTTGGTTTTCCCGGTCGTTTCTTCATTGGCACTGGCGGCATCGGCGACGACCTGATGTGCACCACGGTTTTTCGCGAGTTAAGAAAACGCGGCGTGCGCAATGTGGCTATGACCACCCGGCGTCCGGGGCTTTTTCAAAATAATTCTGATGTGGACAAGCTCATCGTCCACACCGAAAACGAACGTCTGAACCGCTGGCGTTGTCTGGGGCTGCCGTTGCTGCGCATGGGTTATGCGACTTATGATCCGATGACGGATCGCGACGAGCCGCTCACCGAAAACGTTCTCATTAAATTGTGCCGACTGGCGAAAATCGGCGGCCCGGTGGAGCTGCGGCCTTATTTATTTTTAACCAACGCGGAATTCACGGCTGGCAAACTCGCCCAAAACCAGGTGGTCATGCAAACTTCCGCCATGGCCGCGCCGTTCCCGATGCGCAACAAGGAATGGTATCCGGAACGGTTTCAAGAGGTCTGCTCCGAGTTGCGTGCGGATGTGCAGGTCATCCAGCTCGGTGCCGCCAACGATCCCAAGCTGGAAGGCGCAATGGATTTGCGAGGTAAAACCACGCTCCGGGAATCCGCCGCCATTCTGGCAAACTCGCTCGTATTCGTCGGGCTGGAAGGATTTTTAATGCACTTGGCGCGCGCAGTGGACTGCCGTTCGGTGATCATTTACGGTGGCCGGATCAAGCCGACGCAAATCGGCTATGTGGCCAACAAAAATCTTTATTCACAGGTGCGTTGCGCCCCGTGCTGGTTGAGAAATCCGTGCGACTTCGACCGCAAGTGCATGGACATGATTACGCCCGCGCAAGTCATCGCCGCCGCCGCCGAGCAGATCGCCAAATACGGCACGCTGCTCGAAGTGCAGACCGCGCAGCTTTGATTCCATCAGTCGCCCTTGCGCCGGTAAATCAAATCCGTGCCGCCAGTCATTCCCATTCCCGCGCCGGAATCGGCCGTGTGAAAGGTCGCCACACATTCAAAGTTCGGCGGGACATTCGTGTCGTCCACTGCGTTCCAGCCCTGATGAATGATGACGTAGTCCGGGCGCAGGTGGTTAGCGATTTCAAAAAAGCCGATCTTCGGGTTGGCCTTGACCAGAGCCAAAACTTGCGGCGAGACCAGTCCCGGCCAGTCCGCGATGTGGCGCTTGGAAAACCAGCCGACCTCCGCACATTCCACCAGCAGCCGCGCGTCCGGCGGCGTGTTGGCCTTGAACCATTCGCCCTGCGCTTCGGTTGAACCACGAATGCGTTCGCGCCAGGTGCCACATTCCTTGAACAACATTTTGTCCCCCAGAAAACTGACCGCGAGATAAACCGCCAGCAGCCCCGTCAGATAAACATTCAACCGGCGGAAATTAAATTTCTCCACCGCTCCGCCCAAGGCAAACAGGATGGTGCCGAGGCCTAGCGCCAGAAACGGCGCGCAATACCACGACCGCAACGTCGGCGCGAATAGCAGGAAAAACAGGTAGCCAAACGTCGCGATTCCCAGCAGCCGCACCGCCGGCATTCTCCAACGCCCCGCCATGGCCGCCAGCACGATGCCAAGAAACACGAACAGCAGCCACGACCGGCGAAAAAAGAAACGCCCCGCCAGATAACCCACGTTGTCCCAGACCGTGCAGTGATAGACGAGCCCCTTCACCTTCACCGTTGGCGGAATGGCGGTGTGATACAGAAAATAATTGTAGCCCAGATACGCGAGGCCGATGAAAAACGTCCCGAACAGCGCCGCCCACGGGATTTTCTTATGCGTGAACAGCAGGCACGCCAGCGCCGCGATGACGGCGATGATGCCGTCTGGCCGACAAAAAAACAGCAGCGCCACCGCCAGAAACCATTGCCAGTCCACCCGTTTCAGCGTGCGGTCGAATAGAAAAAAGATCAGCAGCAGATACAGCGGCGTCTCCAGCCCGCTGACGGAATACCAAAACAAAAGCGGGCAGAGAAAAATCACCGCGAGCACAAAAAGTTGCAGCCCCGGCGAACGCAGCCCCGCCGGCCCGCGCAAAATGTTCCAAAGAAAAAACAACGCGCCCATGTCGAACACGATGCCCTCGATGTGCGCCACCAGCGGCACGCTCGCACCCGTGCAAGCGCCCAGCCCCAAGAGCAACGAGTGCAGCACGCTTGTGTTGCCGCCCACCCATTCACCCGCGTTGAACACCAGTCCGTGACCGGCCGCAAATTGTTCCGCAAACCGGAACGTGATGAACGCATCGCCGACGGAAAAATCCGTGGTCGCCGACAGCGCGGCACGCAGCGCAACGCAAGCCACCACGAGCAACCCCAACAGCCAGCAATATAATTTTGGCGGACGCGCCGGGGCTGAATTTTCGCTCAAGGTCATCACTCATGCTTGTGGAGCCGTGCGCGAGCGTCAAGCGCGCAAGTAGTGGCACCGTTCGGCTTGCTTTGAAGTTTCGTGTTGGGGATGATGAATGAAATTGCATCCGCGTGAACTCTGACGAAAAAACTCCACTCTGCGTTGACCTCGATGGCACGTTGCTCCGGTCGGATTCGCTCGTGGAAACGTTCTGCCTGCTGCTGAAGCAAAGTCCGCTCACCGCCCTGCTCGCGCCGTTTTGGCTGCTCGGCGGGCGCGCGAATTTGAAGCGGCAGATTGTTCAGCGCGTGGACTTGAATGTGAATTCCTGGCCGCTGCATCACGGCCTGCTGGAATTTCTCCGCGCGGAAAAAAATCGCGGACGGAAACTCATCCTCGCCACCGCCGCTAATAAGAAAATCGCGGACGCCATCCAGTCGCGGCTGAATCTGTTCGACGACGTCCTCGCCAGCAATGGCCACAATAATCTTTCCGGCAAAAATAAAACCGCCGCGCTCGTGCAACAGTTCAGCGAAAAGAAATTTGATTACGCCGGCAACAGCGCCACGGATTTGCCCGTTTGGGCGGCGGCGCACGCAGCCATCGTCGTCAGTGCTGATAAAACCTTGGTGGATCGCGCCGCCGCTGCCACCAAAGTCGCGCACGTTTTCCCCGCGCCAACCGCTTCACCGAAAGATTGGGCCAAGGCGCTGCGCGTGCATCAGTGGTCAAAAAATTTATTACTGCTCATCCCGCTGATGGGCGCTCACAAATGGATGGAGCCAACGAAATTGATTCCCGTCCTGCTGGGCATCGCGGCCTTCAGCATTGGCGCATCAAGCGTTTATCTGCTCAACGATTTGCTCGATCTGGAAGCCGACCGGCATCATCACTCAAAAAAGTTTCGTCCGTTCGCCGCTGGAAAAATCCCACTCGTCGCCGGACTCTTGCTCGCGCCGCTGCTGCTGGCAATCGCCGTCGCGCTGGCATTGTTTGTCGGCAAAAATTTTGCGGCGGTGTTTGGAATTTATTATCTGCTCACGCTGCTATATTCGCTGCGCCTAAAACAAGTCGAGTTGCTCGACGTGTTGGTGCTCGCCGGGCTTTACGGCATCCGCGTGCTCGCGGGCGGCGTGGTGGCAGACGTTCCTGTTTCTGACTGGCTGCTGATGTTTTCACTGTTCGCCTTTTTGAGCCTCGCATTTGCAAAACGTTTTACGGAACTGCGATTGTTGCGCGGCCAGCCCGACACGAAAGTGAAAGGCCGCGCCTACGTCAGCGGCGACACGGAACTCGTCAGCAGCATGGGCGTGGGCAGCGGCTATCTTTCCGTGCTCGTGCTGGCAATGTATATCACGCATCCCAGCGTCACCGCGTTGTATCACACGCCGCAATTTTTGTGGCTCGCGTGCCCGGTGTTGTTTTACTGGATCAGCCGCGTGTGGCTGCTCGCGCATCGCGGCCACCTGCACGACGACCCGATTCTCTTCGCGCTGCGCGACAAGCAAAGCTGGCTCGTCGGCGCGCTCATCGCCGTCATCGGATTTTGCGCCGGGCCAAAATGACGAACGCGCTCCAATCCGTCGAGAGTTGGGGACGTTTCCCCGCCAGCAAATCCCGTCTGCTGCCCGTCGTCTGGAGTAGCGACACGCTGCCCGATGGCGGCGGTGAAAAAATTCTCGCGCGCGGACTCGGTCGCAGCTACGGCGACTGTGGACTCAATGACAACGGCGTGCTGCTGCCCACGCCGGCGATGAATCATCTACTCGATTTCAATCCGCAAACCGGCTTGCTGCGCTGCGAAGCGGGCGCAAGTCTCGACGCGATTTTGCAATTCGCCGTGCCGCGCGGCTGGTTTCTGCCGACCACGCCGGGAACAAAATTCATCACCGTCGGCGGCGCGATCGCGAATGATGTCCACGGAAAAAACCACCACCGCGCCGGAACTTTTGGCCGGCACGTCCGCTGTTTTGAACTGCTCCGCTCCGACGGCAGCCGAAAAATTTGCTCCGCCACGGAAAATTCAGATTTGTTCGCCGCAACCATCGGCGGCCTCGGTCTCACCGGTCTCATCACTTGGGCGGAATTTTCTTTGCGAAAAATTTCCAGCGCGTTCATCGAGACGGAGACCATCAAGTTCGCCAGCCTCGATGAATTTTTTGAAATCTCCGCCGACTCGGACGCGGGCTTCGAGCACACCGTCGCGTGGGTGGACTGCCTCGCGCGCGGAAAAAATCTGGGACGCGGACTGTTCATGCGCGGCAACCACGCTGCCCGTGGCCCGCTTGAAGCGCATCGCCCGCCGAAGCTCGCCATGCCGTTTGATTTTCCCGCTGCCGCGCTAAACTCCGCGTCCGTAAAGGCGTTCAACACGCTTTACTACGCGCAAGTTCTCGGTCGCGTCACGCATTCGACACAGCACTACGAGCCGTTTTTTTATCCGCTCGACGGCCTCCACCACTGGAACCGCATCTACGGACGGCGCGGATTTTTCCAGTATCAGTTTGTCGTGCCGCAAACGTCGGATGCCGCCGCCCTCCGCGAGATTTTCGAGCGCATCGCGCATTCGGGGCAAGGTTCTTTTCTCGCCGTGCTGAAAATGTTCGGCGCGCTCGCGTCGCCCGGACTCATGTCGTTTCCGTTCCCCGGCGTGACGCTCGCGCTCGACTTCGCGAACCAAGGCGACAAGACGCTGGAGCTGTTTCGCGAACTGGATCGCGTGGTGCTCGCGGCAGGTGGCAGATTTTATCCCGCCAAAGATGCGCGGATGCCAGCGGAATGTTTTTTTCAGACGTATCCGAACGCGGAAAAATTCCGCACGTTCATTGACCCGGCGTTCTCGTCGAGCTTCTGGCGGCGCGTGACACAAACCAATTTATGAAAAAAGTTCTCATCATCGGTGCAACCTCGGCCATCGCGCAGGCCATCGCCGCGCGGTTGGCACAACAGGGCGCGCAACTGTTTCTGCTCGGACGCTCGCAATCGAGATTGAATCTCCTCGCCGCCGATTTGAAAACGCGCCACGGCGCGAGCGCCGCGACCGGCGTCATCAACTTCGACGATTTTTCCACACACGCCGCCGCCATCGCACAGGCCGCGAAAGCGCTCGGCGGACTGGACGCGGCGTTTCTCTGCCACGGCTCGCTCGGCGATCAGAAGGCGTGTGAAAAAGATTTCGCGCTGACCGAGGCTGAGTTTCGCACGAATCTGCTGGGTGCGATTTCTTTTCTCACGCATCTCGCCAATTTTTTTGAAGCGCAGAAATCCGGCGCCATCGTCGCCATCTCGTCCGTGGCCGGTGATCGCGGACGCCAGAGCAATTACATTTATGGTTCAACGAAAGCTGGATTGACCGCGTTTTTACAGGGCCTTCGCAATCGATTGCATCCGCACGGCGTGAACGTGCTGACGGTAAAGCCCGGCTTCGTGGACACGCCGATGACCGCGCATCTGAAAAAAGGTTTGTTGATGGCCACTCCGGAAAAAGTCGCGGGCGACATCGTCCGCGCGGCGGAGAAAGGCCGCTGTGTGCTTTACACGCCGTGGTTCTGGCGCTGGATCATGCTCATCATCCGTTCGATTCCTGAAACGATTTTCCGCAAGTTGAAACTCTGACCGGATTGAACAGGAGATAACAGAGGAAACGGAGACCGGACTTTGTTTGCTCCTGTTAATTTTTTAGCCCGGCGGGCGAATGGCCTAGCGAATTTCCGTAAGCAGACTCGCTTCAATCTTGTCCACCATCGCCTCCAGCGTGTGCTGGCTGCGGACTTCAAGCCGGGCGTTGAAGGAAATTTTTTCAAACAACTCTTGGCCGGCGCACAGCTCGCGGATGGCTCGCGCACAATCCGCCGCGTCGCCCGCCGCAAAGGTCATCGCCGTCTCGCGATTGCGGAACAATTCGCCACTGCCACCGGTCGTCGTGCCAACCACGTTGAGTCCGCTCGCGATGGCCTCCAGCGGCGTGATGGCAAACGGCTCGTCCCACTCGGAGGGAAAAATCAAGACGTCGTGCTCCGCATAAACGCGCGGTAATTCGGCACGCGGAATTTTGCCGAGAAAATTCACGCGATCGGCGATGCCAAGCTGCGCGGGCTGCGCGCGTAATTCTTTTTCGTAGTCGGGACGCATTCCGCCGCCGACGAGGGAGAGCGTGAGATCGGAAAAGTTATTTTCCTTGGCCAGCAGCCCCAGCGCGGCGATGGCGGTGTGAATTCCTTTTTCGGGAATCATCTGCCCGGCATAGAGCAGTTTTTTCACCGGCCAGCGCGGGCGCGGCGACGCGGTGAATTCCGCCGGCTCGATACCCCAGTGCGCCACGACGGAATTGTGTGGCGCAAACGCGACGCCGTTTTTCACCGCCGTCTGCCGGATGAAGTCACTGCAAAAATGGCACGTCCGGTTTTCCACCACCGGCCAGCCGCGCACGAGAAACGATTTTCCGAACAGCAAACGCACTAATGAATTTTTGCGCGACGCA
>JBEEMY010000099.1:0-7105 GCA_041192415.1 Verrucomicrobiota bacterium
AATCGGCACACGCAATTGTTTCGTCCAGAATTTCGCGTTGCTGACGCGTTCGGAAGACGCGGCGACAATTGCATCGGCATCCGCCTCGATTTGCGCGGATGAAGCGTCGGGTTCGATGAGTTTCAAAACTTGCACACCGGCAGCACGATCACCTTTGCGCCCGATCAACCAGCGCGGACTCTCTGGGATGCCGAAGCATAAAACCGTGTAGATGATGGAGGGAATCGCGGCGACACCGAGCATCCAACGCCAGGCGTTCTCACCGACACCTGCAAGCAGCGCATTCGACGCAAAGGCGATAAGGATGCCGAAAACGATGTTGAACTGGAACATCCCCGCGAGCCGTCCGCGATAAGCGGGCGGCGCGATTTCCGAAATGTAAAGCGGCGCGGCCACCGTGGAGATGCCAATGCCAATGCCGCCGATGACGCGCGCGATGATGAACATCGTGACGCCGTTGGCAAACGCGCAGCCCACCGCCGAGACGACATAAAGCACGCCGATGCACAGCAAGGTTTTCTTGCGTCCGAAGCGGTCGGTCGGCCAGCCGCCGAACAGCGAGCCAAGCACGGTTCCGTAAAGCGCCGCGCCAATGGCAAATCCGTGCAACCCCGCGCCAAGCCCCCACAGCGATTGGATGGTTTTTTCTGCGCCGGAAATGACGACCGTGTCAAAGCCGAACAGAAATCCCGCCAGCGCCGAGACGAGCGACCAGTAGAAAATTTGTTTTTTCATAATTTTTTTAAGACCAGACAGTCTAGGCCGAACAAATATTTTTCCCCGACAGCCGCAGCATTTGCTCCGACGACTTCGACGCGCAGCGTGAACGTTCCGTTGTGCGGCGTGAATTTTCCAAGATTTATCACCGATGCTGGCCGCACGTCGCTCGCATAGCCATCAAAGGTCGCCGGCACAATTTTTCCGTTCACCGAAAAGCGCAGCATCGCGTAGTCCTTGGCTTGCGTGGCGTGAAGCATCAGTTGTTGCGGCGCGTTGTTTGTCGTCGGCACTTGCAGTTCCACGAAGTCGCCGACGACTTTGGGTTTGCCGAGCAACTGCGCGCCGCCGCTCCAGCGTTCGCTGCCGAACGGCTCCATGCCTTGTTCACCCACGGAAAAATCGCCGGACTTCGCGAGCACTTTTAATTTCTCGCACTCGATCGCACCGGTGAAATGCTTCGGCGCGTTGGCGGCAATTGCTTCCGCCAGCGTCGGCACGGGCAACGTCGCCGCCTCGGGCTGCGGACGGCGGTTGGAGGTCGCGCCGGGAAACGCATACCAATACGCCGTGGCTGCGTAGGTCAGCGCGCCGGATTTCCACGGGAGCAATTCCATTTCGAACTGGAGCGATTTCTGAAATGGAATCCCATCCAAATTCCGCGAGCGGATGGAAGTGTTATGACCTTGCGTCTGGGGTTGGTCAATGCGCGGCTCGCCGCAAAACGGCGACTGATGCACTGGTTTCGGCGCGTAGGAATAACCGTAGTAATCCTCCGTCCCCGTGCCGAAGTGCGACGGAAATTTTTCTCCGTCCACCCAGATTTTTTCATCACCTTCGCCATACCACGCGGGATTGGGATTGAACAACGCCAGCGTGTCGCCGACATAAACGCCACGCCCGGCGAGCGTGACAAAATTCCAATCGCGCAACGGCGGCACCTGCATTTCCGCCTCGTGGTGCCACGCCGCATGAAACAACATCGCATGCTTATCCCACGTCCACGGCGCGACCGTGGCGCGCAGCGAAATCGCGACTGGCTCGGCTCCCAGATTCAGTAGCGTGAACTGCGCGCCGGTTTTGTAAGGCATCACCCAGCGCGAAACCATCACGCCGTTCGTCGTCACGGTTCGATACCAACTTTCAACCGGATTCAGTCCCACGCCGCTGCCAAAAAAATCCGTCACCGGACACCAGAGGTTCGTTTCGCCATCGCACGTCATCACCAGAATCAACGAGCGCAATTGTTGTTCGGAAAGCGTCGGTGGCACGGACAATTCCAATCGCCGCACCGCTTGCGAACCGACGGGCAAATTCAACTGCGCTTGACCGTGCGCGGAAATTTTTTCTTCGACGACCACGTCGTGACCGGATGGTTTGTCCGGCGGCGCAGCCAAAGTCTTGTTCACCGCCTGCACCAACGGTCGCAGCGCTTCAAAATGTTCACGCGTGAACGTCTGCACCGCCACGCCCGGCGCGTAGGTGCGATAATTGATTTGATAGTAACGCGCGCCCTCGCTTTTTTCTTCCCACGTCACCTTGCAATGTTTCGCGTAAGGAATCGGCAGGAAAAAAGTATTGCCGCCATTGGCATCGGGGCGATAACCCGGATGCGCCTCGGTCAGGGGCGAACCGATTTTGAGATCGCCGCTCAACAAATCGTAAGCGGGAAACACCAGCGCGGGTGCGGTGTCGCCATCGAGATAAATCCG
Source organism: Verrucomicrobiota bacterium (assembly GCA_041192415.1). Classification (GTDB taxonomy): domain Bacteria; phylum Verrucomicrobiota; class Verrucomicrobiia; order Limisphaerales; family UBA11358; genus UBA11358. Next base: position 2,430 of record JBEEMY010000099.1, read on the forward strand.
AATGACGCCCTGCTTGTTTCGATCCGTGGTCAGCCAGAAACGAACAATGCAGCCCGGCCCGTCAACATCCATCATCACGCGTTCGGTGCGACCTTGAAATTGTTCGTCGCGGATGAACTGGTTTTGATCCGCATTCGCAAACCAGCCCGGCTGATCTGGCGCCTTTGATTCGCGATCATAACTGCTCGCCTGCTTGCAGGTGAATTCCGGTTGCGGCCAACGCGCGACGGCACTGAAGTCAGTCATCTCCGTCAATAACGACTCCAGCGAAACCTCGCCGCGAGCTTGCGCTGCGGCCATCACGCTGACCGCGTAAATCAGCGAGAGAAAATTCCGGGTAACGATCATGTGTTTGGTTGTTCCAATTTCTGCCCGTGCGCTTCCCCGTTTCGTCCGGTAAAATTTCCGGCTCCATCATCAAATCGCCACCGTCGCCGTCCAGCCTTGGTCGCCGAATTCAGATTTGAATTTCTCCGCCAACAAATCCGCTGCCGCCAGATTTTCCACGATGGCAAAGGTCGTCGAGCCGCTGCCGGACATGAGCGAAACCAGCGCGCCATTCGCTCGCAAAAATTCCTTGTAGAGTTTCAGCACGGGAAATTTGTCGAACGCCGGCGCTTCGAGTGAATTGTATATTTCTGCGGACGCCGCCTTCAAATCTCCGGCTTGCAAAAGTGAAACCAGTTTTTCCGCCCGACCGGCTGTGCCGTTTTGGTCTTTCGGAAAACGCGCGAGGTTCTGATACGACCACGGCGTTGAAATGCCGAAGCCGGGATGCACGAGAAAGAACGCCTTGCCCTTGAGTGTGGGGAAATTTTCCAAAGTCTTCACCTTCTCGCCGCGCCCGGTTGCCAATGCCGGTCGGTCGTAGAGAAAAAACGGAACGTCCGAGCCGAGCGCGGCGGATAACTCGTGCAATTTTTCCAGCGGTAACGGCGAGCCAAACAATTCATTCAGCGCGGAGAACGTCACCGCTGCATTCGCGCTGCCGCCGCCGATGCCGCCGGCGAGGGGCAGATTTTTTTGCAGATGAATTTTTACGCCGTCGGAAATTTTCGCCGCCGCGAGAAACGCCGTCGCAGCGCGATGGACAAGATTTTTGGAATCGCAAGGCAGTTCGGGATTGCTGCAAGTGAGTTGCAGGCTTGCGCCCGCGCGCTCGAAGGTCATCGCGTCACAGATGTTCACGGGCTGCATGACGGTTTCCAATTCGTGAAAACCATCGGCGCGCTGGCCAAGGATGTTCAGGATGAGGTTGACCTTGCAGGGTGATTTCTTTTCGAGACGCATGACGGTTTAGTTGAGCGATTCCAGAATTTTTTCCGCCGCCATGCGCGGATTTTCCGCCGCGTAAATCGGGCGACCCACGACGAGCCAGCTTGCGCCCGCCTGCATCGCTTCGCGCGGCGAGAGGGTGCGCTTCTGGTCGTCGGCTTTTTCCGCGCCGGTGCGGATGCCGGGCGTGACGAGTTGGATGTGTGCGGGTAAAACTTTTCGGAGCGCGACAATTTCCAGCGGTGAACAGACGAGTCCACGCAGACCGGATTTCACCGCGAGTTGCGCGAGCCGCAAAACTTGTTTCTCCGTGTCTGCTTCGATGCCAAGTTCCGCGAGCGTTTCGTTCGTGGAACTGGTCAGCACGGTGACGCCCAGCACGAGCGGCGCGGGCAGGCCGAGAATTTTCGCCGCGTCCTGCGCGGATTTTTCCGCCGCGCGCATCATCTCGCTACCACCGCTGGTGTGGATGGTGGTCATCTGCACATCGAGCCGCGTAGCGGCGGCGATGGCCTTGGCGACGGTGTTCGGGATGTCATGAAATTTCAGGTCGAGAAAAACTGCCGCGCCCGTCGCGCGAATTTTTTTCACAATGTCCGGCCCGGCGCTGACGAAAAGTTCCTTGCCGATCTTGAACGCACCAACGGCCGGCGCGATTTGCTCGGCGAGTTTCAAAGCCTGTTCCGCCGTTGGCACGTCGAGCGCGGCGATGATGGGATTTATTATTTTTTCAACCACAGATGACCACAGCTAAACACGGATGCGCCGCGAAGAAAAGTTTAACTGTGCAACGGGCCGGCGGCGTCACCGCTTGGGGTCTTCGGGCTGGTGCCAATGGTGGCGCGTGAGCGCGACGATGGTTCCAATTCCAAAGAGCAGGAAGCTGCCGGCCACCGCGAGCAACCCGGCCGAGGCGGCGCGGAGGCCGCCAATGATTGCGCTGCACGGGCCGGCGGCCGTGACCAGCAGCGCCGCCAGCGGCACGATAATTTTCATCCACTGCAAGCGGTGGAACTGGCAGGCGAGGCAAATGCCCAACACTGTCGCGCCCGGCACGAGCGGCATCCAAAACCGTCCGGTGTCGTTGCTCATCCACGCAACGGATTGGATCACCCAGACCAAAGCCGCCAGCGCGCGGACGAAGCCCGCGCCCGAATGTTCCTCGTCGTTCCAGCGCAGGCTGTGCAGCAGGAGAAAAATACAGCCGCCTTGCACCGCCCACTGAAATGCGTTGGCGTGGTTCCCCAGCGTCGCCAGCACGGAAGCGCCGAAGACGAGCGAACCGAAAATCGCCAGCTTGGGATTCCGCGACCACGCCGCCAGAAAAATCAGATAGGCCGCGACCGCCGCCTGCAGACAGCCGATGCGGTCGAGGTCGGGATGAATGATGAATAAAAACTTTTCCGGCAGACCGGCGAAGAGCAGCAGCGCCGAAGCGAATGCCAGATGCCGCGCCAACCGGTTGTTCCGATCCAGCAAACTAGCGGCGATACACGCGAGCACATTGAGTCCCGCCAGAATAAGAAAAGTTCGCGGGCCGTTCGTTGCGAACAGCGGCATGAGCAGCGGCGGAATCAGCAGCGCATACCTTGGCAAAAATTGATTCGCAAAAAATACCCGGCACGCCGTCCACGCCAGCACCCAGAGCGCAGGCGCGAACAATTCGCTGCGAAATTCAAATTGATAAACGTAGGCCAGCGCGTAGAGATGCGCGCCCGTCACCGCGAGCCACGACGCGAACATTCCAATCGGGAGCCAGCGGTGTTGCGGTGGCAGATCTCCACCCGCGACGGCGCGCGGGAGAAAATTCGCCAACGCCAGCACCGCCGGCAAAATCAGCAGCCAGGTGAATTCGTTCATCACATACGCCGGGCCGGACGCGATATGGATGCCGATTTTTGTTTCGCCGAAATGGCGGTAGAGCAGCGGCAGCGCGACGTTCAACGCCAGCAGCAGCAAGCCGATTTCCAGCAGGCGACCGGGGAGGTTCAAGCCGGGGAAATATTTTTTCAGGCTGCCGAAACGCAGCGCCGCTACGATGGCGCCGACCAGACACATGGTCATGGCCATGCCGGAATCGATTAGCGCCGCGAGGCTGATGAGGATGAACGGCACGAACACCAGCAGGTTTTCCAAACCGACCAGCAGCGTCGAGTCATACCAGATTTTGCGGCGCGCGAGAAAAATTGCCGTGCCGACGAGCAACACTTCATAAAGCTGCACGGAGGTGAAATTGAACAGCAGCCGCGCCGTTTCGAGGTTGAACATCGGTGCCTCCAGCGAGACGCGGTAGCAGCCGTAGAGCAACAACGCCGCGCTCACGAGGTAAAATGGGTTGCACGCAAAAAATTTCCGCAACCACCACGAAAAAGGTTTTGGCACCGCCAGCGGCGGGCGCGGCGGCCCCAGCCATTCATCAGGTTTAAGCGGACTGGAAGTTTCCCGCGTCTGGTTGCTGGCATCAGGTTCATTCATAAAGACCTCATCGGTTTGACCGAACTTTTTCCGAGCGACACTTTTTAGTTCGCATAACGCAGGCCAACTTTTTTAAGCCAGAATTCCCAATGAAATGACGAGGCAGGCAACCGCAGAAAAAAATTCACGCGTGAGGCTCACGCAAAATGCGTGAAGTTCACGCACCGACGGAGCGCGGCTCTGTGAGCCGTCTGGAAATGAAGCGGCGGCGGGTCACAGACCCACGCTCCAGCGCGTTTTGACTTGGCCACAGATTTTCCCTAACCTGCCGCCATGAAGATTGTCCGCCACACCGACAAGAATTTTTCCGCCAAGCTCCGCGAACTCACCGCTGACACCAGCTTGTTCGACGTGGAAATCGAAGCGCGCACCAAGACGATTCTCCACGACGTTTTTATTCGCGGCGACGACGCGGTGCTGGAGTTCACGGAAAAATTTGACGGCGCGAAGCTCACCGCCGAACAACTCGCAGTGACGTCGGCGGAATTATTCAACGCCTCCATCGCCGCCGATGAATCGCTGCGCGCGGCGGTGGCAGAAGCGGCGAACAACATCGCGTTGTTCGCCAAAAAATCTTTACGCAAAGGCTGGTCGGCGAAAAATTCCCATGGCGCGAGCGTGGGCGAAAAATTTGATCCGTTCACGCGCGTTGGCGTTTACATTCCCGGCGGAACCGCGCCGCTCGTCTCGACGGCGCTGATGACTATCACGCTCGCCAAAGTCGCGGGCTGCAAGGAAATCGTCGTCACCACGCCGTGCGGCAAGGACGGCTCGATCAATGCGGCGATTCTCTTCGCGGCGCGCGCGGCGGGGGCGACGGAGATTTACCGCGTTGGCGGCGCGCAGGCGATTGCCGCGCTGGCTTACGGCACGAAGACGATTCGCCGCGTGCAGAAAATTTTCGGCCCCGGCAACGCCTACGTCAG
>JBEEMY010000100.1:0-7100 GCA_041192415.1 Verrucomicrobiota bacterium
GTTATGATCCGCTGGTCTGCCCCAAGAGCGAGGGCGCGTTTCTCTCGGTGGATCTTTCGCCGAGCGGACGCTGGTGCATCGCCACGCAGAGCAAGGGCGTGCGCATCTGGGATTTAAAAAATAATTCGCGGGAAACTTTTTTTCCTGGCACGAATTTCATGTCCGCGCGCATCACGCCGGATGAAAAAGCGCTTTACGTTTGTCGCGGCCAGACGCTGGAACGCTGGCCGTTTTCGACGGATGAAATCGGCGTGACGATTGATCCATCGGCCATCCAAGCCGTAGCGACGCCCGATGACAAAGGCGCGCGGGCTATCGCCTTGAGCCTCGACGGTCAATGGGCGCTGGTGGAATTAAGTGATCTGCGACTGGTCATTTTGAATCTCGCCACGAACGCGCCGCCGGCCTCCGCCGGGCCGGAGCCTGCTGCTGAGGGTGCGGCGGAAGCTACGGCCAGGCGAAGGCCGGTTTTTCTGGCGGAACATTTCCGGCAATTGAGTTTGCGCACGCCCGGCAGTCCCACGGGCGCGGGACGATTTGCCATCAGCCCGGACGGTCGCTGGGCGGTGACGGGCTTCGGTATCGGCGCCGAAGATCATCCGATGGTATGGGACGCGCAAACCGGTCAGCTCGTGGCGACGCTGCCGTTTCGCAGCGCCGTTGTGGCGTTTAGTCCCGATGGCAAACGGCTCGGCACGGCGGGGACGGCCACGTTCGCGATCTGGTCGGTGGCCGACTGGCAACTGCTCAACAGCTTCAACCGCGACGAAGCCGGCGTGACGCAAGGATCCATTGCGTTCATGCGCGACAGCGACGAAATCGCCGTGACGCGCACGCGTCAGTTCGCGCAACTGCGGAGCGCGCTAACGAACGAGCCATATGCCGACCTCATCGCGCCGCAACTCCAAAGCGTCAATAGCATCCGTATGTCGCTGGATGGCGAGGTGCTGGTCACGGCGAGCGCGACGGACAAATTGCAAGTGTGGCATCTTGATGTGATGCGGGAAAAACTAACCGCGTTGCAGCTCGACTGGCGGACGCCGCATCCGAACACGCCGGAAACGGTCATGGCAAAACCGAGCGCGAGTTCTCCCGTGCAAACCACTTTGATTGTAAGCCTCGCAGGATTTTGTCTGGCCGCGCTGTTTGCGCTGGCAAGTCTGCGCCGTCATCGCGAAGCCATCGCCGGTTATCTTGCCGCCGAAACAAAAACGGCCGTGCGCAACCGCGAACTCGAAATTGCTAAAGTGGAATTGATGCACAGTCAGAAGATGCAGGCGCTCGGCTCGCTGGCCACGGGCATCGCGCATGATTTTAATAATTTGCTCTCGGTCATCCGCATGTCGAACAAGCTCATCGGGCGCGAGACGAAAACGAACGCCGACATCCAGGAAAACGTGGCGGACATCGAGAGCGCGGTGATGCAGGGCAAGAGCGTGGTTGGCTCCATGCTCGGCTACGCGCGCACGGAGGACACGGTGGTTGGCCCGACGGACATCAGCAGCGTGGTGGAGGAAACGGTGTCGCTGTTGAGTAAAGAGTTTTTGAGCGGCATCGCGTTGACGCTGGAACTGGATCGCACCGTGCCGAAGGTCAGTGTGAGTCGCGGACGGCTGGAGCAGATTTTATTGAACCTCATCGTCAACGCGTCGGAAGCGATGGCGGGCCAGGGCAAATTAAAAATCGCGTTGCACCTGCGCAGCCAGATTCCGCTGAAGCGTTACGCGCTGCGACCGCACGCTGCCGAAAAATTTATCGAGCTGACCGTGGTGGATTCCGGGCCGGGCATCGCGCCGGAAAATCAGTTGCGCCTGTTCGAGCCGTTCTTCACCACCAAACGTTCCGGCGCGAAAGCCGGCACGGGGCTGGGCTTGTCGCTGGTTCACTCCATCGCGCAACAAGACGGCCTGGGACTCGCCGTGGAAAGCGAGACGGACAAGGGCGCGACCTTCACCATCGTGGTGCCTGTTTTAATTTTGGATTCTTGATTTTGGATTTTGAATTGAACTATGTGTGAGCCACTTGGAAATTGAACGCAAGCAGTGACTGTAAGCATTGAAGAATTTGGCAGCAGACAGACGCACGCGAAGAACAATGCAAAATTAAAAATTTAGAATCCCAAATCAAAAATTTAGAATCTAAAATTGTCCGGTTTCCCAGCATTTACCCCCTGTGCGCGAGACGCACAGTTCCCAAAACCAAAATCCGCCTTAATCTGCCCTAGATGACGGCAACTGAAGAAATCATGGCCTCGATACTGATAGTCGAAGACGACCCGAAGCAACTCCGGCTTTACGGCAAGGCGCTGCGCGGCTATCGCCTCACTTGCGTTTCTACCGGCAGCAGCGCGCTCAAGTCCATTGCCGAAACGCGGCCCGACCTCATCATTCTCGACAACATTCTCGACGGTGGCGAGAAGGGCGTGGATTTTTTACCGAAGTTAAAAGCCGTGGCCGCGCACGTTCCGGTGATCATGATTTCCGGCACGTTGCAAATCCGCGAGCAACTCGCCGCGTTGCAAGGCCCGCGCTCGGCGCATTACGTTTTGCAAAAGCCCGTGGACTTGGACGAACTGGACCGCACGGTAGAAATCGCGTTGACCGAATGTGGCCTCGGCGAAACGGTGGCCGCGCTGCAATCGCTCGAACGCGCGGAGAAATTTGCGGCGTCCGAACCCGACCGGCGCTTCACGGAACGCCTCTCTCGCCAGCATGAATTGATCAAGCGGCTGCGTTCGGGCAAAGAGCGCCCGAACATTTCCGAACTGGCGCGCGACTTCGAGGTCTCGCGCAAAACCGTCATCCGCGATTTGCAGGACCTGATCCAGCGCGGCCAGTTGCCGGAAGAAATTTATCCTGAATGGAATCAGGATGACGCCAAAGAGGAGTAGAAAAAAAGTGGGGAAAATGTGAATCGGCGCGGAGTGTTCCGCGCCGTTTTGCTTTTTAACCCGCGCGTTTCAATTTTAGATTTTGGATTGGCGGAGTTCATTCGCCGCAGTGGAGGCCAGCCGCCACGGCGGCGATTTTTTTCTACACGGCACAGCGCACCATCCCCCAATCGGCAATCAAAAATGGAGAGTGTGCGCGAGATGCACACCCCTGTGCGCGACTCGCACACTACCAAATAATTTATTCCGGGCTAAAACAGGAGCGTGCAAGCAAACCAATCTTTCAACCACCAACAAAAAATTATGAAAACCAAACTCCTCCTCACCGCGTTCGCGCTGGCCGCGCTATCAACTATCAACTCCCAACTATCAACCGCCCACGCCCAAGGCGCGCTCACGCCGTCCGGTGCGCCCGCGCCGACGATGAAGACGCTCGCGCAAGTCGAGCCGCGCACGGACATCCTCACGCTGTCGGCGGGCTTGAATGGCGCGTATTCCATCACGCAGCCCGGCTCGTATTTTCTGTCGGCCAACCTCGTCAGTGCGCCGGGCGTGTCGGGCATTGAAGTCAAAACCAATGACGTAACGATTGACCTGCGTGGGTTTGCTTTGAATGGCGCGGGCGGCATTCGGGGCATTGCGGTGAATGGAAATAATTTCCAACGCCTCGCCGTGCGGAATGGAAAAATTACCGGTTACACTTCCGGGATTGATGGCGCGGGCGTGCTCGGCACGAACCACAGCCTGACGGTGGAGGATGTGCAGTTGGTCGGTTTCAGCGGCACGGGCGGCAAAGGCATCACCGGCGGCGATGGCTTGCAAGTGCGCCGCTGCCAGATCAGCACCTTCAACGGCAACCAAGGCGCGGCGCTGACGGCGGGCAATCTGGCGCAAATCTCCGATTGTCTGGCGCAAAATAATTACACCGGCATCGCCACTGGATCGAACAGTCTCTTACGCGCCGTGGTGGCCCGCGCGCACACCACGGCGTTCGGAATTTTCGTCGGGCCTGACTCGCAGTTAGTTGAGTGTGAGGCCGCCGTGAACGGTGGTGATGGAATCATTGCGGGAACCGGCAGCCGTCTGGCGCATTGTCTGGCGAAAAAGAACAGCGCGTCTGGCATCTCGATTGGAGCCAACGTCACGGTGGCCAACTGTTCCGCCCTCGAGAACAGCGGCCAGGCAGGCATCTATGGTTCAGACAACTGTTTGATCCGCGATTGCATCGCGAACCTGAATCTGGGTCGCGGCATCCAAGCCTCGCCTCCGGCCTCCATCCAGAATTGCACTGTGTCTGGGAATTCCAGTCGGGGGATTGAGACTGGCGGCTACATCACCGGCTGCACGGCCAGCCTCAACGGCGACACCGGCATCTACGTCTATGGCCTCAACGGTCGCGTGGTGAACAACCAATGCGACGGCAACCTCGGCGCGACCAGTGCGGGAATTTATGTGGCCACGGCGGGCGTTCAGGTCGAAGGCAACACCGTCACCAGCCAGATCGGCACCGGCATTCTGATCACGGGCGGCAGCGCCAATTGCCTCGTCGTCGCCAACAAAGCGCACGGCAACGGCACGAACTATTTGTTCACCCCGCTCACCACGACCTTTGGCAGCATCATTACCTTGAGCGGCGGCGGCATCACCAACGGCGTCGGCGCGTGGGCGAATTTTTCCTACTGATTTCAAAACTACATTTCCAAATTCAACCGAATAAAATTATGAAAGCCAAACATCTCCTCACTGCATTCGTTTCATCCTTCATCATTCATACTTCTGCCTTCGGGCAGGGCGCGCTCACGCCGCCGGGTGCGCCTGCGCCGACGATGAAGTCGCTCGATCAGGTCGAGGCGCGCACGCCGATCTCGTCCGCGCCGTTCACTATCTCGCAGCCGGGGTCTTATTATCTCACCGCGAATGTGAGTGTGACCACCGGCCATGCCATTATCATCAGCACCAATAACGTGACGCTCGATTTGTGTGGTTTTACGATTTCTTCCACGGCCTCGTCGGCGAATGGTTATGGCGTCGCGCTCACGGTGCCGGGTGGCAACCTTGATGTGACCATTTGCAATGGCCACATCAAAGGCGGCACGACCAACAACGGCAGCGGGGTTTTCAGCGGCCCGGGGTTTTCCAGCGGGATTGATCTGCCGGGTGGTTTCACGCAGAACTGCCGGGTGAAGGATGTCTCGGTTTCGGGCTGCCTAACTTACGGAATTTTTCTGGGCACGGGTGATTCATCCAGTGTCGAGTCCTGCTCCGTCAGGTCAACCGGCTATGGGATTACGGCTGATACCGTGACGCACTGCGATGTCCGTGATATCGGCAGTTCAGGGATCACGGCCACGAGTGCTTCGGATTGCCGGGCGGAAGTCACCGGCAATGCCAGCGCCATCGCCTTGAGCGCCTTCACCGCCAATAATTGTGCGGGCATCTGCAATGGCAGCGGCCAGGGGATTAACGTCGCCAACGGCGTGGCCATCGGCTGTTACGCGTCGAGCAGCGGTGCCGCCCTCCTCGCCAAAATCGCCAACTCCTGCGTGATTGGCAACGGCACGGTAAGCATCGTCAACAAATACAATATGCCGTGAACGTGAAAGCTGAATTGGGAAACTTGAAACCTGAAATTAAAACTATGAAAACCAGACTCCTCCTCACCGCGCTGGCCTCTGGCCTCTGCCTTCTGCCCGCTGCCTTCGCCGCCACCACCGTGGATGCCGCCAACCACTACGCTTACGGCGCGAACGTCGGCTGGATTGACTGGCGCGGCGATACTGCCAACGGCGCGGTCGTGGGCCTGCAAGTGTGCAGCGGAAATATTTATTCGGCCAACGTCGGCTGGATTAATCTCGGCGACGGCACGCCCGTCAACGGCCTGGCCTACCTGAATAATTCCGCCACCGACTTCGGCGTGAACCGCGATGTGGCGGGCAACCTGCGCGGCTACGCTTACGGCGCGAACATCGGCTGGATCAGCTTCACCACGAACGGCGCGCCGAAGATGGATTTGGTCACGGGCCAGTTCAGCGGCTCGGTTTATTCGGCGAACTGCGGTTGGATTTCCTTGAGCAACGCCACGGCGTATGTGCAGTCCACGGTGTTCGCGGGCAACGCCGGTTCCGCGTCCTCGCAGATCAGCGGCATCAGCAAACCGGCAGCGGGCAGTTCGGCAACCATCACCGGCCTCGGTGGTTCGAGCATCTTTTACACCGTGCAGGCAAACACGAATCTCGCCACGGCGACTTGGATCAACATCGGCAGCGCGACGGCAGCGGCGGGCGGCAACTTGCAATTTGCGGACACCAACGCACCGAGTTTCAAACAGCGCTTCTATCGCTTCGCCAATCCGTGAGCTACGTTGGCAGGGCGTTGCTGCCGCGACGCTGGCGTGAATCGCAGTCGGTGCGGGAAAGGCGGCGCGGCAGCGCCGCCCACCAAAATTTGCTTTTAGAAAATCTTTTATGATGACACATCGAAGTTTCATCGGCCGCGTCACCTTGGTGATTCTAGTGTTCTTGGCATTCTCCGATTTCGGCCGGGCGGCCAATCCGCCGGCAAACTGGACCAAGGGGCATAAAAAAATTCTCGTCATCCCCGTGCGGTTCACTGATGCGAACGGGCCGACGAATTCCGACGCCAACGGCCTCACGGGTTGGAATAATTTTACCAACGGCACGATGCAGACGGAGATCAACAATTTTTTCCTCAAGCAATCTTACAATCTTCTTTCAGTGGAGTTCACCGTCCTGCCAGTGGTCAACCTCGGCGTCCCCACGAGCTATTACACGAACATTCTTTCTGGCACGCCTTACCCCAAGTGGACTGAGTGGGGCGGACCGGGTTCGCTGGCGGATGACGCGCGAGCCAAGGCGCGGGCAATGGGTCTGACCAACGGCCAGGCCGCGATGTTTGACAGCACGAACTACGATTTCGATGTCATCGCGCTGGGTTACGTTCCCGGTCAGGCGGGCGCGGCGTCGGATGGCGGGCGCACTGCGATCTGCTTCGACTACTTCAACGCGTTACCGCATGAGCTGTGTCACTGTCTTGGGTTGCAGCACGCGAATGGTTACTCGCGTCCCACTATTTATTCGCCGGTGAAATCGGGAACCTATTTTTTCAACGCGTATGGCGATGTCTATTGTCTTATGGGCTGGAAGGAAGGCACACACACGGCCACGCCGCCGCCGGATCGCGACGTGAATAC
>JBEEMY010000101.1:0-7091 GCA_041192415.1 Verrucomicrobiota bacterium
GAAGATTAACCCGGTGATCATTATTTTTTTCATGGGATAAAAATTATTCGGTCGGCAGCGTTGGGATCGTCACCGGATTGTCCCGGCTCGACAGCGTGAACATGAAGTCGCACAGGTCATGCATCTCCCGGTCGGTCAGGTTGAGCGGCTTGATGTTGATGTCTAGGCTGTCACGCTTGGCCGCGCCACCCTGATTATAGAAACGCATCACTTCCACTAGATTTGTCCCGGATCCGTTGTGCAGATAAGGCCGGCGTTGCGCTACATTGCGCAGGGTCGGAGTCTTGAAGGCGTGCTGCACCGCTGCGATTTGCGGCAAAACTTTTCCGCGTCCAATATCGTCATCCGCCACGCCGATGTCATGGAAACCGTCATCTGTGAAATTCCAGCCGGCGTGACACTGCACGCACAACGCTTTCGTGTTGAAGATGTCGAAGCCGTGCTTCGCCGAATCGGGAATGGCGTTTTCGCGTCCGTTGACCCATTCATCAAACGGCGCCGTGCCGGAAACCACCGTGCGTTCAAACGTGGCGATGGCCTTGGCCACGGTTTTCTCGCTGATGCCCTCGTTCGGATACGCCTTTTCAAACAGCGGCTTGTAACCTTCGATGGCGCTGACTTTCGCCACCATCTTGTCCAGCGGCATATTCATTTCACCGGCGGACTTGATCGGTCCCAACGCTTGGGCTTCAAGCGATTCGGCGCGACCGTCCCAAAAATATTCCTCGCCCCATGCCACGTTCAAGATGGTTGGCGTCCGGCGTCCCAATTCCTTCGAACCAAAGCCCACGCCACGCGGCAACGCATCGCCCCAGGAAAACGCCGGGTTATGACACGATGCACAGGCGGTCGAATTCGCCCCAGAAAGCCGCGTGTCAAAAAACAGCGCTTTGCCTAGCACCACGCGCTCCAGTGAAAACTGGTTGTCTCTGGGAAAAGGAATTTGCGCCGGGCGTTTGAACTTGGCCTTGGCCGCCTCGCGGTCGTAGGTCGCGTCCGCCGCGTGCAATGGCCAAACGAGCATTGCCGCCACTGTTGGCAGCAAAATCAAGTTGGCCATGGTCTGATGAGGTCTCACGTCCAACGCATCGGTAAATAACGCGATTGCTTGAACAGTTTTTGGTCGGTGACTTTGCTTTTTTAAGCTCGGGTTGGACAGCCTTTGTCCGTCTGGTTCTGACAAAATCTTCCCGTCAACTGCCGCTGTGAACAACTCCGCATGGCGCGGCGGCAGGCGACAGCTTAATGTCAGCCGACTTGAAAAACCGGATCCTCCACGTGGACGGCGACAGTTTTTTTGCGAGCTGCGAGATCGCGCTCGATGAAAAACTGCAAGGCTGCGCCGTGTGGGTCGGCGGCGGGCGGCGTGGCGATGGCATCGTCATCGCGGCGAACCGCGCGGCGAAAAAATTTGGGGTCACGACGGGTATGGCGTGTTTTGAGGCGAAGCGGGTTTGCCCGCGCGGCGTGTTGTGCAAGCCGCACTACGAAGCCTACCGCGACATCTCACAAAAGATGTTCCGCGTGCTGGAGGAGTATTCGCCCTTGCTCGTGCCGGTCTCGATTGACGAGGGCTTTCTGGATTTCACCACGATGGACAGCGTGGTCTGGCGCGACACGACGCCGGAAAAATATGTGCGCGAAATCTGCGAGCGCATCACCCGCGAAATAAAAATCCCCGTGTCCGCCGGCCTCGGTAATTCCTCACGCCTCGCCAAGCTCGCGACGGACGCGGCCAAGCCGGGCTATCTCGAGGTGAAGCCGGGCGACGAAAAAGAATTTTTGAAAGACCGTTCCGTGCGCGACTTGTCCGGCATCGGCAAGAACCGCCAGCGCTCGCTCGCCGCGCTGGGCGCGCTGACGTTTGGTCACGTTGCGAAACTGCCATCGCCATTGCTGAAACAAAAGTTTGGCATTTGGGGAACGCAGCTCTGGTTGTTTTCAAATGGCCTGTGGAACGAGCCGCTGCTGCTGGAAGTAAAAGACCGCACGACAATCTCCAGCAACACCACGCTGCCTTACGACGAGCCGGATTACGAGGCCGCGCTGACGTTTGCGTTGAGTGAAGCCACGCGGCTGACCGGCCAGTTGCGCCGCGAACAGTTGCAGGCGCGGGAAGTTTCCCTGACGATTCGCTTCGATGATTTCAGCGAGGTCGGTGCTTCGCATCGCTTCCAACATTCGCAGTTTCAGAATTCAATCATCAACGCAGCCATCGGAGAAATTTTTCACGGCATCATGGGCGGACAGTTCCGTTCCGTCCGTCAGATTCGCATCGCCATGTGGAATCTTTCGCGGCTCGACACGCAGCCGACGCTTTGGGGTCGCACCGGCGAGGAGCGCTGGGGCGCGCTGGATGACGCGGCGCAAAAATTAAATTCACAGTTTGGCAAATCAAGCGTGATGACCGGCGCGCAACTGGCGCTGCGCGAGCGGGAAGGTGAATTCAAAAATCCAAAGGCGAAATGCCCGTTCGTCCCGCAGCGCGAGATGGTAAAAAAACTTTGGGGCACAGACGCCGATCCGCTCGCGCATAAGGGCGATTGGGAAAAACGGCTGGCGAAGGTTAGCAAGCAGTTGCAGTTCCGGCATTGATTGGAATTCTTATCCGAGCGCGCCGCGAGGTTGTGGGTTCGCGCCCCGGGTTGATGGCGGCATCTGTTGATGCGCTGGGTTATGCCCGCTGGCACAGCCAAAAAGCGCTTGCCAGCAAAACCCGTTTCACTAGAATTTTCCTGCCTGTGAAAGAACGAGCCCTTTCCGAACATGGTGAATCTTCAAGTGAACGCTGGTTCAGTGACGATTTGAAACCCGGCTGTCGGGAACAGTCCGAAAAGCAAGTTGCTGGAACAGCCAACGAAAAATGAACAACAAACTGTTTGTAGGAAATCTTTCCTTCAACACCACTGAAAACGACCTGCACGACGCGTTCGCCGCGTTTGGCACGGTGCAAGAAGCCAACATCATGATGGACCGCATGAGCGGACGTTCCCGTGGATTCGCCTTCGTGAGCATGGCCACCGCGGACGAAGCCAATAAGGCCATCGAAGGTCTGCACGGCCAGCAAGTTGATGGCCGTGCCCTCACGGTCAACATCGCGCGTCCGAAAGAAGATCGTCCCCCGCGCAGCGGCGGCGGCGACCGTGATCGCGGCCCGCGCCGTGATTTCCGTGGCGGCGGCAGCGGCGGCGGCGATCGTGGCGACCGTTACTAAAAATTAAATTCCCGGCGGGCGGTATCTTCGATAGACACCGCCCGCTTTTTAACTGGCCTCAATCCCGAGGCCGCTCAAGTTTAGTTCTGCATGGAAGAGCCTATCGAAGTTGAAGGGCGCATCACCACGGTGCTCGCCGGAACGATGTTCCGCGTTGAATTGGATAACAAGCACCCCGTCTTGGCCACCATCTCCGGCAAGATGCGAAAAAGATTCGTGCGCCTCACCGTTGGTGATCGCGTCAAAATGGAAATGTCCCCCTACGACCTCAACAAAGCGCGCATTGTCTGGCGGCTAGGTTGAGCCGGAAAAATTTCAAGCCCGCTGGTTCAGGTTGAAAATTGCCGATGCCTGCCTCAAGCTGCCGTCATGAAAGCAAAAGTTTTCCTCGCCCTCTGGCTCACGCTGCTAGCCTTGCTGTGGCAGCAAAAAGTAGCGGCGGAAAATTCTCCGGCCCAGGAAATGTTGCCCGGAGTTTTCATCCACTCCGAAACCCGCACCAACCCGCCGACGCGCCTGTTCGTCGCGGAAGTGGATTTGAAAAATCCCAAGCTGCACTTGCGCGTTTCGCGCGGCGGCCCCGACCCGGACGGTGATGGGAAATGGCAGACGACCTTGATGGAGCCGACAAAAATCGCCGAGCGCGAAAATTTTGACCTCGTGGTCAACGGCGATTTTTTCATCGCCCAAGGCGTGAACGACGGCGAGGGAACTAATTCTGCGTTTCGCGCCAAACAATGGGCGCTCACCGAAGGTCCGGCGATGACGGATGGAATCACTTGGTCCACTTGCACGAACGCGCGGCCATGCCTCGTCGTTCACACGAACGGCGCGGTGACGATTGAGACTTTGACGCAGCCGACGGCGGATGATCGCGAAGTGATTGGCGGCAATGTCATGCTCGTCCGCGCTGGAAAAATTGTGCCGCACAAAAGCACCGTCCGCCATCCGCGCACGGTGGTCGGCCTAGATGTGACGGGCAGCAAACTCACGCTGCTCGTCGTGGACGGGCGCAAGCCGGGCATCGCCGTGGGCATGAGCTATGATGAACTTGCGGCGGAGATGTTGCGGCTGGGCTGCACCGAAGCCTTGAACCTCGATGGCGGCGGCAGTTCCGTGCTGGCCGTGCGCGCGGCGGGCAAATTGAAAATTTTCAACCAGCCGACCGATGGTCGTGAACGCGCCGTGGCCAACGTGCTGGGGATTTCCGTGGCGAAATAATTTCAGGCAGCCCGCTTGGCCCAGCGCAACTTGGCGGAGGCGGAACGCGGGTTAAAATTGCGTTCCTCCGGCGTCGCGCGGATGACGTCAGTGGCAATCTCCGAATAAATTCCCGCCTGCTGACCCTCGATGAACGATTTTTTCACGCGCCGGTCTTCGCCGGAATGGAACGTGAGCATCGCCACGCGGCCACCGGGATTTAGACATCCGGGCAGGATGCGGAGCAAGGTTTCCAACGCGGAAAATTCGTCGTTCACCGCGATGCGCAGCGCCTGGAACACGCGGCGGATATGCAGATGGCAATCTTCCTTGGCGACGAGCGGCAACGCTTCGCGGATGGCGTCGGCCAGCTCGTGCGTGGTGGTGAATTTTTTTCCGGCCAGCGCCGCGCCGAGTTGCACGGCCTTCGGTTCGTCGGCATTGCCCATGAGCACGCGGGCAAGTTCGTCTGGCTTCACTTTTTCCAGATAGGCCGAAACCGGCTGGCCGCGCTGCGGGTTCATGCGCATATCGAGCGGGCCGTTTTGCTTCACGGAGAAGCCGCGCGACGGATCATCAATCTGCATTGAGGAGACGCCGAGGTCGGCGAGAATCATGTCCGCGCCGGAAATTTTACTAGCCGCGAGAATTTTCGGCAGCCCGCCAAAGTTGCTGCGGTGGACGGTGAAAACTTTTTCATCAAAGCCCAGCGCCCGCAACCGCGCCTCGGTTTTCGGCAGTTCAATCGGGTCGTGATCCAAACCAAGCAATCGTCCGCCGGGCGAAAGTTTGGCGAGAATTTCCTGCGCGTGTCCGCCGTAGCCGAGCGTGCAGTCCACCGCGATTTCGCCGGGCTGCGGCGCAAGCACTTGGAGAATTTCCGCAACCATGATGGGGCGATGCGTTCCCGCTGGCGTTTTTCCAGACGCGATGACTTTGGCGATGGTCGCATCGTCCCGTTTATGTTCTTTGTATTTTTCCTCGAAGCGGCGCGGGTTGCGTCCGCTGTAACGCACGCGGCGTTTGTGCGGCGGAGAATCGGCGGCGGGAGAATTGGAAACGGTTTCGTCAGTCACGCGTGGATTATGGCAGAAATTTTATTCCGCGCGAGCAGCTTTCGCGCAGCGACCGGGAGCGCTGGCGTCTCGCCGGCGTGTTCCTGCTGCTCTCGCCGGCAGGATGCCAGCGCTCCAGATAAAACTTCGGTGTGACTATCCGCCGCCGGTTTGTTAAAAGTTGCTTCTGATGTTACGACTCAAACCCATTTCCAGTCTCTCCTTCGACCCGCTGGAACCCAAGCGCCTGCGCGTAGTCATCGCTACGATTATCATCAACGTCGTCGCCGTCGCGCTGCTTACGTTTGCTCCGTGGTCGGACTGGCGCACGGGGCTGGCGCTAAATCTTTTTGATAATGCGCTGCTGCTCGGCTTCGTATTATTGCATCGCGATGGATTGCTCATGCGGTTCATGATTTTTGGATTGGTCGCTGGCTTCACCGAACTCGCGGCGGACGCATGGCTCGTGGATTTCACACACACGCTGGATTATTCCCTCGGTGGCGGGCCGATGCTATGGCGTTCGCCGCTGTGGATGCCGTTCGCGTGGCAGGTGGTCGCGGTGCAATTCGGTTATCTCGGACTGCGCCTGCAGGAACACTTCGGGCATTTCGGATTGGTTATCATCGGCCTGCTGGGCGCGATCAATATTCCGTATTACGAAGAAATGGCGCAGCGCATTCACTGGTGGAAATACAGCGGCTGCCGGATGTTTTCAGGCACGCCGTATTACATCATCCTTGGAGAATTCCTCATCGCCATGGCCTTCGCGCTGCTCGTAAAAAGATCCCGTCGCGGCAGCATTGGTTCGGCAATTGTTCTGGGCGCGGCGGGCGGCGTGGCCATTTTCATCAGCTACGCTATCGCCTACGGATTGACCGACGGCATTTTCCGTCACTGAAAAATTAATTCAAACGCGATTTTAGGTAGCGGTTCATCGCGTCCAAAATGCCCGGCACAAGCGTGACCTTGTGGCCGCGCGGATCTTCGTCCATCAGGAAGATTTCATCACTGCCAAGTTCGGCGAGGCGTTTGCGCAACACCGCCATCTGATGCAGCGCGTCTGGTGCTTCGGTGCAATTGATCGTCAGGAACAGCGGCGCGGCGGCGTTGGTCAGATAATCCAGCGCGCCGTGCTGTCGCCAGACTTCAAGGCGGTTGGTGCGCGCGCCCCAGACTTTTTCATAGCGCGGAATCATGTGATCGTCCGGGAGCAAATCCAGATAAGTGAACCGACCGGACATGACGACTGCGCCTTGCACTGTGCTGCTAATGCCGGGATTTTCACCGTGGTTTTCAAATTCTTTCATGCCGTCAGTCGTGACGAGCATCAACGCCATGCCGCTGCCGCGTGAAAAGCCGACGGGCGCAATCTTTCCATTGAACCCGAGCTTCGCACCTTCGGCGCGCAGGGTTCGGATGGCGGCTTTGATGCGGAGCGCGCAATCAGGCATCGCATCCAAACCCTTGTAAGGCGGCGCAACGGGATGGTCCGCCATCGCCACGGCGAATCCTTCCGTGGCGAACGCATCCAACAGCGTGTCGCTGCAAATCGAGAGCGAGGTGTTGCCCATGCGGTTCACGTTGTCGCAGGAAAATTCGATGAGCGCGCCGACGGGCTG
>JBEEMY010000102.1:0-7460 GCA_041192415.1 Verrucomicrobiota bacterium
AGCCCAAGCTGCTTCATGGACGACCAATGGCTCAATGACTACGCCGCGCCGTTATCATACGGCGACCATGCTGCCCAACGGTAAGGTGCTGGTAACGGGTGGCCAGAACGGCACGAATGTCATCGCCAGCACTGAACTTTACGACCCCAACACCGGGGCATGGAGCGTGACGACTCCAATGGCCAGAGCCCGATCCGGTCACGCCGCCATCTTGTTGGGGAATGGAAAAGTTTTGGTGATGGGCGGATATGACACCACCAACTATTTTGCCAGCGCAGAACTTTACAACCCAGCCAGCGGAACTTGGGCAACGATAAATCCGATGACCACTATCCGGTTTTATCCCACTGCAACGGTATTGACCGACGGTAAGGTGCTGGTCGCTGGCGGCTACACCGGTAGCGTTTTTCTTTCCAGCTCCGAAATATTTGATCCTGCCACCGGCACATGGACGGCTACCACCAATGCGATGGGCAACCTTCGCCAATATGACATCGCGGTTCGGTTGACGAATGGAACCGTGCTTGCGGCGGGCGGCGCGGGCGGCGGCATCCGTTCCAGCGCGGACATTTTTAATCCGGCCGTTGGAAATTGGAAAGCGACCAGTGCCATGGCCACCGCGCGCTATTATCACACCGCCACCTTGATGCCCGGCAGCAAAGTGCTGGTGGTGGGCGGGCAAAGCAGCTTGTTAAAGGCATTGACGACCGCAGAGTTTTTTGACCCCGTCGCCGGTAATTGGACGACTACGACGCCGATGACTTTCGCTCGTCAGTGGCACAGTTCGACGCTGCTGCCCAACGGTCAACTGCTCATCACTTCCGGTCATGACGGCACCAACTCCCTGGCCAATTCAGAATTGTTCGACCCCGGAACGTCGACTTGGGCTGTGAATACGATGAACGCCGGACGCTACTGGCACACGACCACGCTGCTGGCCAATGGCAAAGTGCTCGCGGCGGGCGGCTACAATGGCACCAACGTTCTTGCCGCCACAGAGGTGTATGATAATGCAACCAACGGAACGTGGATTACGACTGGCGCATTGAACGCCCCGCGGAGTGGGCATACAACAACACTGCTGCCGAACGGGAAGATTCTGGTAGCTGGAGGATCCAGCAGCGGCAATCTTGCCAGCGCTGAACTTTACAATCTCACCAATGGAACATGGACAACCACCAGCTCGATGAATGTTGCGCGGTATTGGCATACGGCAACTTTATTGCCAAATGGACGGGTCTTGATTACGGGCGGACAAGGAGGAAATAATACCGCCGAGCTGTATAACTTTTCAAATGGGACATGGACAGCAACAGCTTCAATGACGACTTCGCGCTATCTGCACGAGGCAATACTATTGCGAAATGGAAAAGTGCTCGTAACCGGCGGCTTTACTGGCTCTTCAGAACTATATGATCCGGCAACAGGAACTTGGGCGAATACTGGTTCGATGAATGTTTCGCGCTCTGAATTTGCGACGGTGTTGTTGCCTAATGGAAAAGTTTTGGTTGCCGGCGGTGATAACAATGCTTTTGGCTCCAGTGCGGAGGTATATGATCCTGCTACCGGCAAGTGGGGATTCACCGGCTCAATGAACGCCGTGCGCGGCTATTATGATAAGGGCGTCACCTTGCTGCCAAATGGGAAAGTGCTCGTCGAAGGCGGCTATGCGGGTGGCAGTAGCTGGCTATCCAGTGCAGAATTATACGATCCAGCAACCGGAACGTGGACCGTTAC
The DNA here is from genome assembly GCA_041192415.1 of Verrucomicrobiota bacterium. Classification (GTDB taxonomy): domain Bacteria; phylum Verrucomicrobiota; class Verrucomicrobiia; order Limisphaerales; family UBA11358; genus UBA11358. The sequence goes on from JBEEMY010000102.1 coordinate 1,738, forward strand.
TGGAACCTTGAATAACGGACGCACAAGGCATACAGCCACGTTGCTGCCGAACGGAAAAGTGCTCGTGGCCGGCGGAGAAAATCCAAGCAACCTTTCCAGCGCAGAATTATATGATGCGGCAACTGGAACTTGGACGGCCACGAAGCCTCTTACTTTTGCCCGCCATATGCACTGGGCAACTTTATTGCCCAATGGAAAAGCCCTAGTTGTGGGCGGCGATGGCAACAGCGGGACTCTTACAAATACGGAGTTGTATGATATCGGATTGAGCTACAGCAATTCTTGGCAGCCGCAAATCACTTCACTCACCTCGCCGCTGAATCTTGGTGGCAGCCTCATCGTCACCGGCGCGCAGTTCACCGGCATCTCCGGCGGTTCCAGTGGTAACACGCAAGACTCCGCCACCAGCTATCCGCTCCTCCAATTGCGTAGCTTGGGGAACGAACAGACCGTGTTCCTCTCCACTACCAATTGGAGCACCAACACCTTCACCTCCACTGCGGTCTGGAATTTTCCGCCCGGCTACGCGTTCGCCACCGTGTTCGTGAACGGCATCCAGAGCACCAGCAGCATCGTCAACCTCAACGTGCCGATACCTGTCGCCACCAGATTGACCAACGTGGTGAAACCAACCAACGGTGCCTTCTCATTCGCCTTCACCAACAACGTGAATGCGCTCTTCGGAATTTGGGCCGCCACCAATCTTTCGCAGCCACCGACCAACTGGACGGCGCTTGGCGGCGCGACGGAAATTGCTCCCGGCCAATTCCAGTTCTCCGACCCACAGGCGACGAATAATCCGCAGCGTTACTATCAAATCCGCTCGCCGTGATTTTTGGTTCTCGTTGATTCCAATATGCCTTTGGCGCATTGGAAAGGTGTTCGCGTCTTGGTGTCTTCCGACTTCATCCCGTTTCCGCGCGACAAGTGGCGGTTCAGAATCTGTGTTTCATCTGTGTCCATCTGTGGCTCAACCTTACTTCACCCTGACCGGCGCGAGGTTGCTCCACGCGCTTTGGCCGTGGGCGTTGCTGGCGCGGACGCGGAACCAGTATTTCGCACCACTCACCAATCCTTGCACCAGACATTTTTGCGGGAAGCAGGTCGTTTCACTGTGCCAGTGGTCGGCGTCCGGCGGGTCGGTGTGCCACTGCACTTCAAACGAACAGCGACGCACGGTGCGTTTCCAGCGGAGCATCGCCTCGCCTTCGCCCGCCGTCGGCACGGCGCGGAGATTCGTCGGCGCGGCGGGCAGTCCCACCGGCGTCTTGTTGGACGCGTGCAAGTCTAGGCCAACCGCGAGGATATTCGTGGCGTCCCGCATCCCGGTTTTCAACAGCGCCCCGACACCCGCGCGGTTGGCGCCGCGTCGTCCCGTGTCGAACAGCGTTTTGCGCCGGCTGATCTCCGCCTTCAATTCGCCACGAAGCGACGCGATGCGCAAATGACTGGCGCGGGCAGCGGTCGTGATGGTTCGCAACTCCTCCAAGTAAGCATCTTCCCGCTGATCCGCCGGCAGCGCGTCGAGGCTGGTGATGATGCGCTCGAACATGGCTAGCTGCTCAAGGTGGTTTTTGTTTCGGAAGTCGAGTTTGTGACGGGTCATAATAGGTTCTCCGGTGATGGTTCAGGCAAAAATGCCTGTGCCGGGCTCAATTTCAGTCAAAACCAACGGTTTTCTGCATAAAACTCGAAGAAAACCATGTAGCACGGCAAACAAACGTGGAACTATTTGTAAAATAGAACCATAAAATTGTCAATCAATCGTCAGTTTAAGCTAATTTAATGGCTCTAATTTATAAATAGAGCCATATAATTTAAGTAGAATAGTCTTCTGACGACGTGTTTATGGTTCTATTTTAGAATTATAGCCACAAACTTGAAACATTATGGTCTACAGACGACGTTCTCTAGTCATGGAACCGGAAATCTATGGCTCTATTTTCAAAATAGAGCCACTAAAATGACGCCGACTGACAAGGAAAGTTAAAGTTCCAGACGGGATTCTTTGCTCTCCAATCAACAGACAGGCTGGGGCAATCAGGTCAAGGCAAACGCAGGCGGTAGTATCGGCCGGAATGATTCATCCATTTGGAATCGCTGAAATAGGACAAGCCATTCGTCCCAACACTCGTGTCGAGCGTGTTCGTGGACACGGGAAACCAGACCGGATTGGCCAAATCCGAAGCGGCTTCCACCACGACGACCAGATTATAGTTGCCGGTGATGTTGAAACCAAACTGGTTTGCCTGCGCGCCGAAGCTGCCATCGCCGGTCTGCACCTGCGGGTTCCACAGCACCAGCGGGAGATAACCAAAGGTTGCCCCCCATCCAGTGGTTCCGGGCAGGTAATAGACGAATGCATTGTTGTTCGCCAGGTAGATATCCCCCAGAAATAAATCTGAACCGATGACCGGGGCGTTCCCGAGGAGATAAATTCTATTGAGGCTCGACCAACTAAACGCCTGGTCACCGATAAAATTGACACTGCTCGGAATGGTGATGGTGGTAAGCGAGCCGCAGTTGTTAAAAGCGTAGCTTCCGATCGTGGTCAACTTGTCCGACAGGCTGATCCCAGTCAGATTTCCGCAATAAGCGAAAGCGTAATCAGCGACGTTTGTCACGGTGTCCGGCATCGCGTAAGCGCCGGGCCGATGTAATGGATATTCGAGAAGAATGGTCTGGCTCTTGTTGAAAAGCACTCCATCCAGACTGCTGTAATGGGCGTTGGCTGGATCCACAATCATCGCATCCAGATAGGGACTTGCAAAAGCATTGCCTCCAATGCTGGCGACATGGGCGGGGATGAAAATGTTGGTGATATAACAGCCGCTGAACGCGGAACTCCCGATGCTGGCAAGGCTGGCCGGCAGTGTGATGTCAGTGAGACCGTAACAACTGGCGAAGGCAAAGTCTCCGATGCTGGTCACGCCGTTGCCGAGCGTGAGGTTGGTCAGGCTGAAGCAGGTGATGAAAGCCGAGGGTCCGATGTTGGTGACGTTGTCTGGAATCATCACGCTGGTCAGTTTTTCACAATCATCAAAAGCGGATCTTTCGATGCTGGTCACGCCGGCGCCAAGCGCGACATCTTTAAGGCTCCAACAACGCTCGAAGGCATTGCTCCTGATGCACGTCACACCGTTGCCGATCGTGATCGCGGTCAGTGTGCTGTGAGTGAAGGCGGCATTTCCCAGGTTCGTGACGCTATCAGGAATTACAAGGTTGCCCAGGGTGCAATAACCGAAAGCGTTATCTCCGATGCTGATGATATTGGTGGGGATCATGATGTCGGGAAGATTGCAGCCGGTGAACGTCCCATCGGCAATCTGGGTGACGCCGCCCGGAATCATGAATGAGGTCAGGTTAAAGCACTCGCTAAATGCATAGGCCCCGATATGGGTGACATGATCGGGGAGGGAGATGTTGGTCAGGCCTGCGCAGAAATAAAAAGCGGAATCCCCGATGCTGACCAGATTCGTGGGGACAGAAAAGCCGGCCAAACCATTGCAACCACCGAAGGCGAAATCTCCGATGCGAGTGACCGTGTTTGGAAGCGTTACATTGGTCAGGTTCTGGCAGAAATAAAAATCGAAGTTGCCGATGCTACTGATGCTGCTCGGTATGGAGATACTGGTCAAACCGTAGCAAGACCCGAACACATTGTCGCCGAGCGAGGTCACGTTTGTGGGAATCGTGATGTTGGTGAGGAAGCAGGCAAAGAACGCCGAGTTACCCAAGTTGGTGACCATGTCCGGGATGGTGTAGCTACCCGTCTTGCCGATCGGACATTGGACGAGGACGGTCAAATCCTTGCTGAAAAGGACTCCAGCCAGCGCGCTGTAAGCGGGGTTATTGGAGGCTACGCCGATATTGGTGAGGCTGGAAGTGTAGAACACATTGCTCCCGATGCTGGTGACGCTTTCGGGAATCGTAATGTCGGGCAGTTTGGAACACGCGGCAAAAGCGGAGTTCCCCAGTCGGATGACACCGTCGGGGATCACGATATTGGTCAGATTCGCGCAATAATAGAACGCGAAATCCCCGATGTTAGTAACGCCGGCGGGGACGGTGTAGGAACCAGTTATCCTCCACGGGCAACGGACAAGCACGGTCTGGTCTTTGTTAAACAGAACCCCGGCCGAACTGCTGTAGGCAGGATTGTTTGGATCCACAGTGATGAGCCCGCCGACCGATGAAAACGCGTTCGGTGTGATGTTGGTGACGCTGGCTGGAATGGAGATGGTGGCCACATAACCGGCAGCCGGAAAATAAAGGTCTGCGATGCCAGTCACCGGCAGGCCGTCGATCGTCCCGGGAATATTCACATCGACTATGAACTCCGAATAGCCCGTGATGGTGACGGTGTTATCAGCATTAATGGTAAAAGAGAAATAGGCTGACGCCACAGCCGGGAGTCCCAACAGCAACAGCAGACCAAATTTCCACGCCTTCATCACGAACATCATAGCCGCTTGTTTCCAAGTCTCAAAGTTCCAATCGAAATACTTCGCGCTTCAGTCACCGGACGGAATTCGTCACCTGCGTCAGACGCATCATCAACAGCAGCAGCCAGCCGGCATGTTTGCGCGCCCGTTCGGAACGCGCGATGAGCGCGTCATCTACTGTGTGTTCGCTCGCGTGTTCGAGCGTCCAGCCGGCGGCAAGCACGGCATTGATGTAATCCGTCACTTGATGCTGCGTGCTGGCCGGTCGGATTTCGCGACCCGTCGTGCGGTCGGTGAACCGCGCTTCAACTCCGCGCAACATCATCGCGGGGTGCATCACCGAGATCACGGCGCAACCAGCGGGCGTGCAGACGCGGCGCATCTCGGCGAACAACGGTTTCGGCTGCGGAATGTGATCGAGAACGAGACCGCAGATGATGCGGTCGAAGGAAGCATCCGCAAACGGCAGCGGCTGCGTCAGGTCGTGCGCGTGGAAATTTACCGGCAAATCACCGGCGCGTTTACGCGCCTGCGCGAGCATGCCTTCGGAGAAATCCACAGCGGTGACGATGGCACCCGCAGCCGCGAGCCGCAACGCATGACGACCCGTGCCGCAACCGAGATCCAAAATCCGGAGCCCGCTGACGGGGCCGAGCAGTTCGGCCACCTTCGGCTCTTCCAAGGCGATCAACGGATTGTCTTCCACATCGTAACACGCTGACCAGCGGTCATAGCCTTCGCGCGTCGGGAGACGTTCCACTGCGGGAGCGGGATTGGGCGTAGTTGAATTATCCGTGTTCACAATTTTCCTCCGTGCTGAAGTTCCGTGCGAATCTCCGTGAGGATGTCGAAGTAATGCCACGCGGCAGGTGCGTCCGCTTCCTGATGATGGTCGGGTTTCAAGGCGGCGACGATGAGGTCGTAGAATCCCCCCTGCCCCGTGAAACGATATTCCATCCGCCTGCCCTCGAACGTCACCCAGGTGATGCCCATGGTTTTCATGTTTCTCTCCGCCACATCGCCCGCGTGCTTGGCGGCGAACGCCGTCATCTGCGCGACCTCGGCGCGGGTGTTGGTCCACGTCATACCCACGAACGTCGCGCGCTCATCATCCGTGCCTTCGGGATACTTCATCATCTGCCAGAACCCTTCGAGGCTCGCGTAGCGTTGGCCGTGGAACGTGAAGGGCGTGGACGCAAAGTTGGAGAGCAAGCCGAGTTCGTTGCGCTTGGAGAGGATGACTTCGCCGGGCGCGGCGGCCTGCGGCAAAATTTCCCA
>JBEEMY010000103.1:0-7075 GCA_041192415.1 Verrucomicrobiota bacterium
CGGGCTGAGTCGCCGACGAATGCGAGACGTTCGGCGACAGGAGATTTCAGCCAGACGTCGGCGTAGCTGGCGGGTGTGAGTTCGGCGTGGGATTTGAGTTGTTCAAGGACGCGGTAATCTGGGAGGAAACGGAAATTCTCAACCTGTCCGGCAAGCCATACACCGTCTTCACGCCCTACTCGAAAGCGTGGAAGGCCAAGGCGATTCCGACACCACGTCCGAGAATTCAAAATTCAAAATTCAAAATTAAAAACTGGCCAAGCGATCCGCTACCGACACCGGATGAAATCGGCCATCCGCTCACGCAAAAGATTCCGCCGGGCGGCGAGCGGGCGGCGCTGGAATTGTTGCGCCAGTTCATGTCCGGGGCGGTTTACGAATACGGCACGGCGCGAAATTTTCCCACGCTGGACGGCGGCTCCAATCTCTCGCCGCATCTGCGCGCGGGAACCATCGGCATCCGCACGATTCTGGCGGAGTTAAAAAAAGCGCGGGAGAAAGCCACGCCCGCACAGCAGCCGAGTTGCGATGTCTTCCTGAACGAACTCATCTGGCGCGAGTTTTACACGCAGGTGCTGCACAACTTTCCGCACGTCACCAAAGGCGCGTTCCGTCCTGAATACAACCAACTGAAATGGTCGGATAATCAGGCGCATTTCGCTGCGTGGTGTGAAGGCAAAACGGGTTTCCCCATCGTGGACGCGGCGATGCGTTGCTTGAACGCCACCGGCACGATGCACAACCGCCTGCGCATGATTGTGGCGATGTTTCTCACGAAGGATTTGCTCATCCACTGGCAGTTGGGCGAACGCTATTTCATGCGGCAGCTTGTGGATGGCGATATGGCCGCGAACAACGGCGGCTGGCAGTGGAGCGCCGGCACGGGCACGGATGCCGCGCCATATTTTCGCATCTTCAATCCCGTTTCGCAGGGCGAAAAATTTGATGCGGAAGGAAAATTTGTGCGGCGCTGGATTCCCGAGTTAAAAGATTTTCCCGATGACCTCATCCATCAGCCGTGGGAAAATCCGTTGGCCCTGTCCAAATCAAAATACGCGCAGCGCATTGTCGTGCACGAGGAACAGCGCGTGAAATGCCTGGCGATGTTCAAAGCGGTGAAGGGTTGAGCGGGTCATTCTCACTGGCGCACGGCGGGAAAACTTGTCAGCATCGCGGCAGATTTTTTATGCAGACGTTGCCCAAACCAATTCGCCCCGCCGCCTTCACGTTGGTGGAGATCATGATTGTCGTGGCGATCATCGGCTTGCTGGCGGCGATTGCGATTCCGAATTTTGTCAAAGCGCGCGCCACCTCGCAGGCCAATGCCTGCATCAATAATCTGCGCCAGCTTCAAGCCGCCGTGGATCAGATGGCCATCGAGCGCGGCTTGCGCACGGGTGACGCCTACAGTTTTCCCGCCGATGTGACTGCCTACATCAAGCTCGGCGCAAACGGCGCGTGGCCGGCTTGCCCGGCGGGCGGCACTTACGGCAACGGCGCCATCGGCACGACCTCGGCCTCCTGCTCGCTCGGCAGTTCCGTCACGCCGCCGCACGTCTTGCCGTGAACCGGTCGCGCACGTCATGTTTTTTCGCGACGCAGAAAAAACTTTTCCACTTTGAATTTAATGGCGATGATGTTTGAAACCATTGCACCAACGAATACGTCCGTTGGGGCGAATCTGGCTGAATAATTTAACAACATGACCGACTCGACTGAAAAAAAACCGGACGCGGCCTGCGAAAGCAAAGCTTGCGGCAACTGTGATTACACCCTCGCCTTCCTCGTGCTGCGCGTTTGGCTGGGCGTGCGCGCCCTGCTCGCGGGTGTGGAAAAATATGGCGCTTACAAATCCGTGCAGGTTCCGGTGCTGGGCGCTGACGGCCAGCCTGATCCCGGCGGCGCGGTGCTGGACATGAAGGTGAAATTTTATGCGCTCGCCAATTACTCCGGCGTGCCAACGGGACTCAAGACGAAGTTCGCGAACGAGGCGTTGCTGCCGGGCTTCGCGCTGAACCTGTTCGACAAAATGCTCGGCCCCACGCTCATCGCGGCGGGCGTGATGCTGCTGATTGGCCTCGGCACGCGCGTATCGCTGATGTTGCAGGGCTTGATTTATATTTCACTGTCGGTCGGTTTGATTTTGATCAACCAGCCGGACGGCATTTCTTTTCTCGGCACGCACATCGCGCTGGTCGCGGGTGCGCTGGTGCTGGCGAAACACAACAAATTCACGCTTTGCAAAAAATGTTAGAGCAACCTTTCAACAGCCGCGAATTTTCCCGCCGCGAATTCCTTGGCACTACTGCCGTTGCTGGCGCAGGTCTTTTGCTCACGTCGTGCAGCCCGGATTCAAGCAAGCCCGCCGCTGCGACCACGCCGGAAAATTCTGGCAAGAAACTGAATGTCGCGCTCATCGGCTGCGGCGCGCAGGGGCAGGTGTTGCTGGAATCGTTGCAGGTCATTGCGGGCATCAACCTCGTCGCGGTGGCGGATATCTGGGATTACAACCGCAAGATTGTCATGGGTCGCATGAAGGACATCGGCCAACCAGTGAAGGGCTATCATGATTTTGAGGAATTGCTTGCGGGCGAAAAAACTTTGGACGCGGTCGTCGTCGCCACGCCGGATTTCTGGCACGCGCCGGTGACGAACGCCTGCCTCAAGGCTGGGCTGCACGTCTATTGCGAGAAGATGATGAGCAACACCATCGAGGGCGCGCGTTCGATGGTGAAGACGATGCGGGAGACGGGAAAACTGTTGCAGATTGGTCACCAACGCCGCAGCAATCCGCGCTATCTGTTCGCGCTGAACAAACTGGTTCGCGAAGCGGAGATTTGCGGTCGCCTCACCGCCGCGCACGCGCAATGGAACCGCACGGTGACGAACGATCTTGGCTTTCCAAAAAAAACGGAAATCGCGCCGGACGTGCTCGCAAAATACGGGTTCAAGGATATGCACCAGTTCCGCAATTGGCGCTGGTTCAAAGGTCTTGGCAAAGGTCCGCTCTCCGACCTTGGCGCGCATCAGATTGACATTTTCAACTGGTATTTCGGCACGATGCCGCGTTCCGTGATGGCCAGCGGCGGCACGGATTATTACAAGACCCACGAGTGGTTCGACAACGCGATGGTGATTTACGAATTCGTCCAACCCGACGGCGGCGTGGCGCGCGCGTTTTATCAGGTGCAGACCACGACGAGCGCGGGCGGCGGTTATTTTGAAATGTTCATGGGCGACGAGGGCACGATTAAAATGTCCGAGAATCCCAACACCTGCGGCCTCTGGCGCGAAGACCGCTCGACGAAGTCGTGGGACGAACTCGCCGGGAAAAATTTTCTCCGCACCTCGCCCACGCCGCAACTTGCCGAAGCCGACAAGGTGGACGTGCGCGAAACCGCACCGCTCATCAAATACGACATCCCGGTTTCTTTCGCGAAAAAAATTCACCAGCCGCATCTGGAGAATTTTTTTAGCGCCATCAACGGCAAGGCGAAACTGAATTGCCCCGGCGACGAAGCGTTCGCCAGCGAATACGTCATCCACAAAGCCGTTGAGGCCGTGGAGACCGGACAGAAAATCAACATCACCAAAGAAGAGACCGAGGCGTGATTTAGCGCCGAAAGTTTGAACAACATTCACTGTTACCCGTCTGATTAAAAATGAAAAACATTATCCTGCTCACCGCCACTTTGCTCACCGCCACTGCGTTCGCCGAGGACATGGTTCCGCTCAAGACCGATTTGCCCAAGCCGCTCATGGTCGGCACGCCCGTGCCTATCAACGTTCCCAAGCTCGAAGCGAAGATTAAAAAATTTCCCGAGCTGCAAGTCCCCGTCGGCACGGTCAATCTCGCCAAGGGCAAAAAAGTTTCCAGCAGCGACAACGACCCGGTCATCGGCACGCTCGACCTCATCACGGATGCCGACAAGGAAGGTGATGAAGGTTCGTGGGTCGAACTCGGCTCGAACAAACAGTGGGTGCAGATTGATCTGGAAAAAACTGCGGGCATCTCGGCTATCGTCGTCTGGCATTTCCATTCGCAGGAACGCGTCTATCGCGATGTCGTCGTGCAAATTTCCGACGACCCGAAGTTTGAGAAAGACGTGACGACCGTCTATGACAATTCCGCCAGCGGCAAAGATCTGCCCTACATCGAGAGCTACCTTGGCAAGCTGATTGACGCGAAAGGCGTGAAGGGCCGCTACGTTCGCCTCGCCAGCGCCGGCAACACGACCAACAAGATGAACCATTACATCGAAGTGGAAGTGTTCGGCAAACCGGCGGCGTGAGTTGAATTTCATTCGCAAGGCGGAAGGCTGAATGGCCTTCCGCCTTTTTTGTTGAAGCGATGGCCGAGAAAAAATTTCCCGCGCTGGACAAGGCGCGCGGCTTGCGGCAGGCTCGCGTGGTGGAAGCACCCCCCGTTATACCTCCGTCCTCCGTTGCGCCTAAACCCAAGCGCAAGGGCCGTAAAAAACTTTTCGTTATCATCGGCTGCGTCGTCCTCGCGCTCGTCCTCGCGACGTTTTTTGCGCTGCGCAAAAAGGACACCGCCATCAGCGTGACGACGGAAAAAATTTCGCGGCATTCGATCACGGAAACCGTCGTGGCGAACGGACGAATTTATCCCGTGCTGCAAATTCACATCAGCGCGGAGGTTAGCGGCGAGGTCACCGAGATGCGCGTGAAGGAAGGTCAGTTCGTCCACAAGGGCGACTTGCTGCTGAAGATCAAGCCGGACTTTTACGAGGCGTCGTTGAACCAAGCCAAGGCGAATTTCCAATCCTCGCTCGCGTCCCGAACCACTTCGGCGGCGAACCTGGAACGGGCGGACGCGGAGTTCAAACGCAACAAGGAATTGTTCGAGAACAAATTGATTTCCGAATCCGATTACATCGCGTTCAAAGTGGCCCGCGACATTGCCGTGGCTTCGTCGCAAAGCTCGTCTAACCAGATTGACGTGGCACGAGCCACCGTTGCCAGCGCTGAAGAATCGCTCCGCAAGACGACCGTCTTCGCGCCGATTGACGGCACGGTGAGTAAGTTGAATTCGCAGGCGGGCGAGCGCGTGCTCGGCACGGTGCAGAACGCCGGCACGGACATCATGGTCATCTCGGATTTGAGCCGCATGGAAGCGCGCGTGGACATCGGCGAAATGGACATCGTGCTGCTGCAACCGGGTGAGAACGCGAAGTTGGAAGTGGATTCTTTCAAAGATAAAAAATTTGCGGGCGTCGTCACCGACGTGGCGAACTCGTCGAAGGACATGAACACCAGCTCATCGTTTGGCGGCGGCGGTGGCGGCGGCAGTTCGTCTTCCGGCCAGTCGGCCACGCAGTTTCAAGTGCGCATCCGTTTCGCGGAACCCGAAGGATTTCGTCCGGGAATGTCTGTGAGCGCTACGATTGAGACGCGCACGCGCACCAACATCATCGCCGCGCCCATCGGCGCCATCACCACGCGCATCGTGAAACCGAAGGACAAGACCGACACGGCGAAAACGAATTCCGTCGCGACTAATTCAGTGGCGACGAACGCTATTGCTACCAGCAGCGGCGGCGAAACTAATTCGGTCAAGGCCGATAAAAAATCTGACGGCGGCAACAAGCCGGTGGAAGTTGTGTTCGTCATGGACGGCGACAAGGTGAAAACTGTGCCGGTCAAGATTGGCATCAGCGACGACAGCTTTTGGGAGATCACCGACGGCTTGAAGGAAGGCGATGAAATCGTAACGGGCGGTTTCAAAGCCATCAGCCGTGATTTGGATGACGGCAAGCAGGTGAAGAAGAATTCAAAATGAGCTTCCGCCACTCCAGCGATGGTGGACAAAGTCGCGCTGCGACTTTGTTTGACCGCGCAGCGGTCACTTTGTGGCGTGAGATTTCTGGCACACGTTGCCGTCGCCTGACGCTGCGCTCGGCGACGGGTTTTTCGCAGCGCGAAAAATGCCGCCACCTCGCCCTTTTCCATTTTTAATTTTCCGCATGAGCCTCATTCGCCTCCAAAAAATTTCTCGCCGCTACCAGATGGGCGCGGAGACTGTCCACGCGTTGCGCGAGGTGTCGCTGGAAATTCAGCGCGGCGAATACGTCGCCATCATGGGGCCATCCGGCTCCGGCAAATCCACGCTCATGAATCTCGTCGGCTGCCTCGACACACCGACCGGTGGCACTTACGAGTTGAACAATCATTTCGTCAGCGAGATGAATGACAACCAGCTCGCAGAAATTCGGAACAAAGAAATTGGTTTCATTTTTCAGACGTTCAACCTGCTGCCGCGCTCGGATGCGTTGCGGAATGTAGAATTGCCCCTCGTCTATGCCGGCATCGGCAAACGCGAGCGTCGCGAAATGGCGATGGCGGCGCTCACGAGCGTCGGTCTCGCCGACCGTGTGCATCACAAGCCAAATGAAATGTCCGGTGGCCAGCGCCAGCGCGTCGCCGTCGCCCGCGCGCTGGTGAACAAGCCTAGCATCCTCCTAGCCGACGAACCGACGGGAAATTTGGATTCTAAAACCGGCACGGAAATCATGGCGCTGTTTCAGCAGCTCGCGGACAACGGCAATACCATCATCGTCGTCACGCACGAAGAGGAGGTTGCCTTGCACTCGCAACGCATTATCCGCATCCGTGACGGGCTTATCGCCAGTGACGAGCGCGTCAAAAAAAATAATTTTTGACAGAATGACAGAATGGTCAGAATTCATTTATGAAAACTGAATACGACTTGGCAGGCAACGTGATTGGGCTGGCGATGAAGGTTCACTCCACGCTCGGTGCAGGCTTTCTGGAATCAGTTTATCACAAAGCCTTGGCCCACGAGCTAACCAAGGCGGGAATCGGATTCGCCAACGTCATCATCCAGATCATGTTCCTGGACATCATCTTCTCCCTGGACTCGGTGGTCACCGCCGTGGGCATGGTCGACAATCTCTATGTGATGATGGCCGCGGTCATCATCGCCGTGCTCATCATGCTCGTCGCGGTCAATTCCATCAGCCGGTTCGTGAACACGTATCCCACCATCAAGATGCTGGCCCTGTCCTTCCTGCTCCTGGTGGGCATGACCCTG
>JBEEMY010000104.1:0-7035 GCA_041192415.1 Verrucomicrobiota bacterium
GCGTATTGGACTTACACGATTGAAGTCTCCACGAACCTGACGAGCTGGAGCGCGCTGACCAATCTGACGAGTGCGAACGGCTTGTTTAATTTCACCGCCGATTCCATCACGAACGCGCCGCAGCAATTCTTCCGCGCCCGTGTCGGGCCTTGATTCCAACATGAAACATTTCGCCCGGCTTTTTCTATTGCTGGTTCTGCCAGTTTTTTCCCGCGCGGAAAATTTTGACACCATCATCCGCCACGGCCTCATTGTGGATGGCTCCGGTAATCCTGGTTTCCACGCCGACCTCGCAGTGAAAGACGGGCACATCGCCGCCATTGGAAAAATCATCGGCACGGCCAAGGAAGAGATTGACGCCACCGGTCTGGTCGTCGCGCCCGGCTTCATTGATGTCCACACGCACGCGGATGATGTGGCGGATTTTCCGCTGGCGGAAAATTTTCTCCGCATGGGCGTGACCAGCATCGTGGTTGGCAACTGCGGCTCGTCCGATTTAGACATTGCGAAACTGTTCCAAAAAATTGAAGCCACGCACGTCTCGCTGAACGTCGCCTCGCTCATCGGCCACAATTCCGTCCGCGAACGCGCGATGGGCGGCAGCTTTGACCGCGAGCCGACGTCTGCCGAGCGCGAGAAAATGAAAACCATCGTCCGCCAAGCGATGGCAGACGGCGCGGTCGGGCTTTCTACGGGATTGATTTATCGCCCCGGAACATTTTCCAGCTCGGATGAGATCGTGGAACTCGCCAAGGAAATCACGCCCTTCGATGGCATTTACACCAGTCATATGCGGCACGAGGATTACCGGATTGATTCCGCGCTGGACGAAGTTTTCCGCGTCGCCCGCGAAGCCAAAGTCCGCGCCGAAGTTTCCCACATCAAGCTCGGCGGCGAACGTGCTTGGGGCCAGGCCGCGCGCGTCTTGGAAAAAATTGAAGCGGCGCGCGCTGAAGGTTTGGACATCACGCAAGATCAATACGCCTACACCGCTTCCAGCACTTCGATTTCGCAATTGATTCCTGACTGGGCGTTCGATGGTGGCAAGGCCAGATTCAAAGCCGCCTACGCCGATGCCGAGCTGCATGCCAAGCTCGTCCTCGAAATGCGCGAGAAGATTCGCGAACGTGGCGCGACGAATTACGCCTACGCCGTCATCGCTCGCTACGCGCACGACACGTCGCTGGACGGTTTGAGCATCGTCGCGGCGGCGAAAAAATTGCGCGGCGCAGACACGCTGGATGACCAGATTGAAACCATTTTGGAGATTGAAAAAAACGGCGGCGCTGCCGGTGTCTTTCACGGGATGAACGAAGACGATTTGAAAGTTTTCATGCAGCATCCAAACACGATGTTCGCCTGCGACAGCGGCATCCGCGAATTCGGCAAAGGCGTGCCGCATCCGCGCGGCTACGGCAACAACGCCCGCATCCTCGGCCAATACGTCCGCGAACAGAAAGTGCTGCGCCTCGAAGACGCCATCCGCAAAATGACCAGCCTGCCAGCGAATACGTTTCAATTCGCCGAGCGCGGCCAGTTGCGCGCGGGCTGGGCCGCCGACATCACGATTTTTGATCCGGCGACAGTGAATTCGCCTGCGACCTTTGAAAGTCCACATCACTATGCGGAGGGTATTCCGTTTGTCATCGTCAACGGCGTGACGGTCGTCCGCAACCGCGTTCACACCGGCGCAAAACCCGGACAAGCGCTGCGCCACACGGCTCTCGCAGTGAAATAATTTCCCATGTCGAAACTTAATTCCATCACCGGCCCCATCGGCGATGCCCATATCGCGGAACTCGGCAAATACGTCATCGTCGAAGTGAATACCTTCGTGCTCGAGCTCGCGAACTGCGACGGCATGTGGCTCGCGACGGTGGACGGCGGGAAGATTTTTGATTGGACCGGCTTCTACGCCTCACGCCTCATCGGCTACAACCATCCCGCGATGCAAGAACCGGATTACGTTCGCCGCCTCGTCTTCGCCGCGAATAATAAAACCGCGAACCCCGATTTTCTCACGCCCGAATGTGTCGAGTATTACCGCACCGTTTACGAACTCGCGCCGCGTTGCATGAGGAATCCCAAGCTGGAAGTTTACGCGGTGAATTCCGGCGCCGAAGCCATCGAGAACATGATGAAATATTTCATCAACCTCCACCATCAGGCGCGCGGCGGGCGGGCGCAACCTGGCGAACGTTGCCGCTTCCTCTATTTTGAGAAAGCGTTTCATGGCCGCACCGTCTTTGCGCTGAACGTCACGCAGACTTCCGATCCGGTGGCGACGAAAGATTTTCACGGCTTCATGCCCGACAATCTTTCCGCGCCGTTTCCCGAAATTAACAACTCCGCGCCCGCCGCTGAAAACCGCGCGCGCACGAATGAGTCGCTCGCCATCGTTGAAAAGATGCTGAAGCAATTCGCGGGCGAAGTGGTGGGCATCATCGTGGAACCAATCCAAGGCGCGGGCGGTCATCGCGCGGCGGAACCGGAATTTTTCCAGGGCTTAAGCCGCCTCGCCCACGAGCACAAAGTTTACCTCGGCTTTGACGAAGTGCAGACCGCCGGTGGACCGACCGGCGAAATGTTCATGGTGGATCAATTGGCGTTGCCGTATCCGCCGCAGGCTATCGCCGTCGCCAAAAAATTTGGCTGCGGCGTAGTTTATATGTTGGAGCCGATGCACGATCACGGGGTGCTGGATTCCACCTGGGGCGGTTCGCTGGCGGACATGGTGCGCTTTGTGCAAGAGATGAAAATTGTCCGCCGCGAAAATCTCGTCGCCGCCGCGCAAGTGAATGGCGAGAAACTCGCCGCTGGGTTGCGCACACTGGCAGCGAAATTTCCCACCCACATTTTCAACGTGCGCGGCCAGGGTTTGTATCAGGGTTTTTCCACGCGCACGCCGGAGCAGTGCGGGCAACTGGTGGAATCTGCCTTGCGCGACGAAGGCTTGCTGCTGCTGGCCGCCGGGAAAAATTCCGTGCGCCTGCGTCCCAACTTGAACGTCACGGCGGCGGACATTGATTTGCTGCTGGCCATGCTGGCCCGCTGCCTGGCGCGGCTGGCGTAATCAATCGTCCGGGGTGTCCGACTTGGCGAGCGGATTCGCCCGCCGAATCTTCAAGCGAAATTCCACCGGCGTGGCCTTTGCAATTTTTTTGAAGACGTGACAGAAATACGGGGTGTCGTGGTAGCCGCAGCGCGCGGCGATGTCATCGAGCTTGAGGTTGTAATTCACCAGCAGATGTTTTGCGCGGTCAATGCGCACCGAGGTGAGATAACCGCTGAACGTGATCCGCCCGTGGGTCTGAAACAGCCGCGAGAGATGGTTCGGCGTGATGTTGAAATGTTCCGCCACGGAATCACGCGTAATCTCGTATTGATAATGGCTCTGCAAAAACACGCGCACCTCCTCCAGCAGCGTGTGCGCGCGGCCGCCGACGTGGGCCACGGGATGCCGCAGTAGATTTTCCACGCAGCCCAGCAGCGCGCTCGCGGTGTCGGCCAGCGCGGTGCGGGCGTGTTCGTCCGCGTGCAATTCGTCGAGGGCATTCAGCAAATGCGGCACCGGCCCGGCGAGGGGACGCGGCAGGGAGAATTTTTTTGCGGCCAACTGCGGATAGGTTTTCGAGCGCGCAGACACGAGGCTGAGGTTGACCTGCGAACGCCCGAACGACAGGCTCAACAACTCCAGCCCCGGTTGCCACTCCGGCAGGTTCCAGCAGTTCGGCGCGGCGAACAGCGCCATGCCCGACCGCAACTCGACGTGCGTGACAGCGCCATTCATCTCAATCTGATTGCGATAGACGCCGTGCAACGGAATTTCGAGCCGGGGAAAATTCACGACGTGGCCAAAGAGCGGCGGGTTCAGCCGACGACCGCACGCCAGCACTTCGCGCAGCGGATGCCGCTGCAACAATCGCGCCGGCCACCAATCGGGGTTCATCGGTTCGCTCATCGGTGCGAAAAACTAGCTGTTACAATTTCAAAACAAAAGTCACAACTTTCGGCTTTCGTCGCGCGCGGCGGCGGGTAAAGATTCACACGCAAAGCCACGCGCCATGGGCTGGGACGCACATTCGTCACGCGCGGAACCAAAACAAGGCCAGAAAAAACTGTTGTTACCTAAATACAAAATGAATCCATTCTCCAGCACTGGCAAATCCGGTTACAACCGCTTCCTCCTCCTTGTCGCGGGCCTCGGCGGGCTGCTCTTCGGCATTGATGTCGGCATCATCTCCGGCGCGCTGCCGTATCTGGAAGCCACATCGGGACTGAACGGAAATCAACTCTCTTTCATCGTCGCCGCCGTGTTGCTCGGCAGCGCCATCTCTACTTTGTTCGCCGGCGCGCTGGCGGATTTTTTTGGGCGCAAAACGATGATGACTTTGAGCGGCATCTTGTTTGTAGTTAGTGTGCCGGTCATCGCGTTGTCACATAGTTACAGTGCGCTGATTTTCGGACGGCTGTTGCAAGGCGTCAGCGGCGGGTTGGTCGCGGTGGTCGTGCCATTGTATCTCGCGGAATGTCTCGCCGCTTCGGATCGCGGCAAGGGCACGGGAATTTTTCAATGGCTGCTCACGCTCGGCATCGTGGCGGCAGCATTCATCGGCTATTTTTTTAGCAGCCACGTTGATGCGGTGGCCAAACTTGGTGACGCGGCAAAACTGTTTGCGGTGAAAGACACCGCGTGGCGCAGCATCTTCTGGGTCTCGCTGCCGCCGGGAATTGTTTTTGTCATCGGCAGCTTCATGGTCGCGGAATCGCCGCGCTGGCTGTTTCGTCGTGGTAAAAAGGACGCCGCCCTCCGCGCGTTGCTGCGGTCGCGCACGGAGGCGCAGGCTCAGCTTGAATTGCAGGAGATGGAAGCCATCGCCGCCACGGAGAAAGCCAATTCAGTTGCCGCCGGAAAAAAGCGTGAGCCGTTGCTTCAACGTAAATATGTCATCCCGTTCGTGCTGGCCTGCATCATCCTCGCGTGCAACCAAGCCACGGGTGTCAATTCCATCATCGGCTACAACGCGATGATTTTAATCCAGTCCGGCTTGAACGACAAATCCGCCCACCTCGGTTCCGTTATCCTCACGGTCGTGAATTTCCTGATGACCATCGGCGCCGTGCTGCTGGTAGATCGCAAGGGTAGAAAATTTCTCCTCTCGCTCGGCAGCGCGGGCGTCATCATTTCGCTGCTCTGCGTGGGAACGATTTTTCACAAGACCGAGGCGCAGCGCGTGGATGTGAGGGAGGCGCTGCAAACGATGGTCGTGTCATCAAACCAAACCGTCGCCCTTGGTTTCAATGAAGAGGCCGTGAGTTGGCTGATGTCGAAGGGACGGCAACAATTTGCCGTGGAGCCAAAAACGCTCGTCGTGATTTATTCCTACGGCGATTTCAAAGCCGCCACCAAAGTCGTCCGCTCCGACGACCCCAACGCCAAACTCACGATTGACCGCGCCAGTTGCGTGCCGGACACCGGCGTCGCCGCGTTCTTCAAGAATCCCTTCGCCGATCTCGCCGCCGCGCGCACCGCGCCGTTGAAGATTGAGAACGCACTCATCACACCCGTGCCCTCCACGCACAACGGCTGGCTCACGGCCATTTTGATTTATTGCTTCATGGCGTCGTTCGCCATCGGACCGGGCGTTTGCGTCTGGCTCGCGCTTTCGGAACTCATGCCCACGCGCATCCGCTCGAACGGCATGAGCATCGCGCTGCTCATCAACCACGTCATCTCCACGACCATCGCGGCGACGTTCCTGCCGACCGTCGGCAAATACGGCTACTCGACGATGTTCTTCATCTTCGCCGGCTGCACGGTGGTTTATTTTGTCACCGCGTTTTTCTTCCTGCCGGAGACGAAGGGAAAAACCTTGGAAGAAATTGAAGAACACTTTGAAGGAAAACGTTGATGAAAAATTCTATGAAAACATTTCTCTGCGCCACGCTGGTGGCTGCGAACTGCGCGTTGGCAACTGCGGGCGAATCTATCTCCGTCATTCCGCAACCGAAGATCGTCACTGCTTTGCCCGGCGAATTTGAACTGACGGCGAAAACCAAAATCACCGTCGCTGGCGGCGAGGCCGAGGCGAAGTTGCTCGCGGCCACGCTTCGCAATTCCACCGGCTTCAAACTGCCGGTGTCGCCGGTCTCCACGCTGGCAGGCAAAAGCGAAATCACCTTCCTCCTGCAAACCAACTTGCTGGAAAAACTTGGCGCGGAAGGCTACGAGCTTTCGGTGAAGGAAAATTACGTCGGCATCACCGCGCCGACGGCGGCGGGATTGTTCTACGGTTCAGAAACCTTTCTGCAACTGTTGCCGCCGGAAATTTTCTCCGCTAAAAAACAAAAGGGGCTTTCATGGAAAGCGTCTGGCGTTGAGATTTCCGATTCGCCACGCTTCGGTTGGCGCGGCTTCATGCTCGATGTGAGCCGCCATTTTTTCACGGTGGATGAAGTGAAGCGTGTCCTCGACCTGATGGCGCTCTACAAGCTGAATACGTTCCACTGGCATCTGGTGGATGACCAAGGCTGGCGTATCGAGATCAAAAAATATCCCAAGCTCACGAGCGTCGGCGCGTGGCGCGGCGGCATCGGCTTCGGCCTCGATCCGGCGCGGACGACGCGTTACGACAAGCAAGGCCGCTACGGCGGATTTTTCACGCAGAAACAAATCCGCGAAGTCGTGGCTTACGCGGCGGCGCGACACATCACGGTCGTTCCCGAAATTGAAATGCCCGGCCATTCCAGCGCGGCGCTGATGGCGTATCCGCAGTTCGCCTGCGTGAACGCAAAACTTTCCATGCCGGACAAGGGCGGCGTCTTTACTGGCGTTTATTGCGCGGGCAAGGATTCAACTTTTCAATTTGTCAGCAACGTCCTTGCAGAAGTCGCGCCGCTGTTTCCAGGAAAATATCTCCACATCGGCGGCGATGAAGTGGTGAAGTCCAACTGGATGGCGTGCGCCGACTGCCAGTTGCGCCTCAAGTCTGAAGGGCTGACAAATATGCACGCGCTGCAAAGTTATTTCATTGG
>JBEEMY010000105.1:0-7029 GCA_041192415.1 Verrucomicrobiota bacterium
TTGATCACCAGCTCGGCGGGCAGGCCAAGCCTGTTCGACAAGTAGGTGATGAAGTCGAAGCGAAACGCGTCGACGTCCTGCGTAGGCGGTTGCGCGAGCACGAAATCGCTCCTCCGCCGCTAGACGACCGGGCTTGCGTCGTGGTTGGAGTGACGGGTCGGAATCGCAGCGTCACGCTCGATGAATGCGCCGCTCTCTACCCGGACGAGAGCAAGAAGCAAGTGAATGAGGCGCTGAATGCGCTGTCTATGGACATACGCAATGGCCTGCTGGGCGCCATGGAACGTTACGCCGACGACAGCAATGTGCGTTCGCTATAACCACGGTCGATCGCATTCATCTGGGAGGTAATCTTTCCCGGTGCGAGCAAATCATCCGCGTCAAGCCACTGGATGAATTCGCCTTGGGAAAGTCTGAACGCATGGTTACGCGCAGCGGACGCGCCGGAATTATTCTGCGTCGCCACCTTCACGCCGAGCGATTCAAACGACCGCGCCAACGCCAGCGTGCCATCGCGCGAGCCGTCGTCCACCACGATGATTTCTTTGTTCGCCCACGTCTGGGCCAGCGCCGAGCGCAACGTGTCCGCGAGCCACTGCTCGGAGTTGTAAGCCGGAATCAGAATGGAAACGAGTGGTTTCATTTCAACTTGGAATAAACTTCCGTCGTCACCCGCGCCACCTTGCTCCAGGAATTATTTTCCAGAACGTGCTCACGGATTTCGCGGCGCGATTGCTCGCGGTTTTTGTAAATGTCGCTGGCAAAAAATTTCTCAATCGTCTGCGCCAGCGCCTTCGTATCACGCGGCGGAAAAATAAATCCGGTTTTACCTTCGATGACGTCTTCTTTGAGCGAGCCAACGTCCGATGCGATGACGGGAATGCCAAAGCTCATACCCATGATGAGCACGCCACTCTGAAAAATCAGCGTGTAAGGTTGCGCCAGCACGTCGCCCGCCTTGAGAAAAACTTCGATCTCCTCGTCGCTGATATATTCGATATGCTGCTGCACGCGTTCCGCCACGCCGCTTTCGGCAATTTGTTTTTTGATGCCCGCCCAGTATTCCGGCACGCCTTTCGGCGAGCCAGCGACGATGAGCCGATAGCTCGCATCACGTTTCGCGAGTTCAGCAAACGCCGCCACCAAAAATTCCACGCCCTTGTAAGCTGTAATGTTGCCGAAGAACAACACTGCTTTTTCTTCCGGCTTCAACCCAAGTTTCGCTTTGGCTTCCGCGCACGTCAGCGCCGTGTTCGGCACGTTGCTGTAAAATCCCAGCGGGATGATGCTCACCCGCTCCGGCGCGACGCCGAAATCATCCACCAGTTCCGCCTTCATCTTTTGCGTGTGGACAAACAGATGCGCGCACAGCCGGTATTGGATTTTGAGCGTGAGCCGGTTCAGGAACGAATCACAATTATCCCGCGCGCCAGCGTTGACGTTGTGCGCCGTGAAAATAATTTTCTTCCCTAGCAGCCGATAGAACAGCATCAGCAGCGTGCGGTCAAAAAATTCAAACTTGTTGTTCCAGAGGATGTGAAAAATCTTCGGCTTCGCCGTCGCGGCGTAGGCGATGAGCTTCCAGTAATACCCTAGCACCCGCGCCATTTTTTTGACGAAGCCGACGTTCACGCTTTGGTCGCCGCGCAGGTTGTAGAACTTTACCAGTGGCGTGCCACGCAACTCCGGCACATCCATGTCGTCGCCGCCGATGAAATCGAATGACACACCCGCCGCCAGCAACGCCGCCGCGAGGCCGGTGGAATAATGCTTATCCTTGCCTGCCGTAATCAGGCTGATGTGTGGCGCAGGATTCATTTCAATTCTCCAGCCGGCGCGGCAAATCGTGGAACAGGGTGCGCTCAACCGTTTCCAGCGTCAGCAAATAATGCAGCTCCTGACAAAAGTTTTCCTGACCGCTGATGTGTCGCTGCGCCAGCGTGCCAAGGAATTCACTGTTCCAAAATCTTCCGCCGCGCGCCCGCTCCACGCCGCCGCGCACATACGACGATAGTTCCTTTTGAAACCAAGTGCTGTATTTCAAAAATTTGTGCAATCCGGCCACGCCGATCAACTTGCAGGCGGGCTGGTAAATCGGATTCAGCACGCCGAGCTTGCGCGGCAGGCCAAAGTTGCTGTGATAATCCAGCTTGAACGTTACTTCGGCAAACGCGCGCCGCGCCATGATGTCCAACCCGCGCCGGTCGCTGATGAAACCTCGATCCGTCGGAATACGGTCAAGCGCGGGGCTGATGGATTTCACAAAACGCATCGTCGGCAGCGAAGACTTCTTGATGCTCGCCGGACATTGATAAGACAACGCTACAAGTTCGTTGTCGAGATACGGAGTGCGGAAACTAATCTGCGAGCGCCCTGCGGCCAGATTGCCGAACAGGTTCCACGGGATTTCCTTGAACGCTGCAAACGTATCAGGATTTTTTTTCTCCTGCGCAAACCGCACTTCGGCGGCGTTGATGGCTGGGAAAAATTGGCTGCTGAAAAGTTGCGGCTTCACCCCCATTGGCTTGAACGTCGAGATGGCGCGGAGAATTTCGCTCCCGTAGTTGCCCGTTAAACGCATCGCCGCCAGTGGTCGCGCTTGCTGGTGAAAATAAATCTCGTGCGCGCCAAAAATTCCTGAAGTGCCGTCGGTGACGAACACCGTCTTGTCCGCCTGCGCCGCGAAGCCGGTGAAAAAATCTGGATTCAACCGCAATAGATGATGTTCCAACCCAAGTGCCGCCGCGACTTTTTCCGCCACGCGGTCATCCATCGTGCGGCCAGCCGGGCCGGTGAACGTGTAGCAGATCTGGTTTTGATTTTCCGGCGGACGGCATGCCATCACCATGCGCGTGTCCAACCCACCCGTCAGCGCCACGCCGAGTTTGGCATCGTGCTCAAAATACTTCGGCGCGATTTTTAGAAACGTCGCGCGCAGCGTTTTTTCGTAAACGTCCTCGGCCAGCTTCGGCAATGATTCCCACGTTGCCGGAGAGAAATAACTTTCCCTCCGAACGCCACCGTTCTCAAACGTCCACAGTGCCGCGCCCGGCAGGCGTTCGATGCCGCGAAATAAAGTGCGCGTGCCGAGCGGGCAGTTGACGGCGAGAAATTCCGCCACGCCCGCGTCGTCAAACTCGCGGAGTTCCGGCAGCACGCGCAGCAGCGCCTTGGCTTCGCTGGCAAAATAAAACGCGCTTTCCGTCTCGTGCCAATAAATCCGCTCCATCGCATAGCGGTCGTTGAACAGGAAAACCTTTTTTCGCCGCTGATCAATGAGCAGTCCGCTGAATAAGCCATTCAGCTCGTTAAAAAACTTTTCGCCATGTTCCTCGTAGAGATGCACCAGCATCCCAGCGTTGTTCGCAAACGTGTGACCGACTTGCTTGAGTTGCGCTTTCGTAGCCGCGTCCACAAAACATTCGCCGGCGAAGATGAGCGCGATGTCTTTCGTCTCGTTCTGAAAAACCTGTTTGTCCGCGAAAGAATTTTCATGGGCGACCCAGCCAGCAAAGACGCCCAGTTCCGGCGCGCTGAAAGTTCCACTCGTGTGAAACGGCTCGTGCCGCATCGTGGCGGTCATGGTTTTCACCACGCGCTCGTTTTCGGCACTCGGGCGGCGGCTGATGATTCCGGTGATTCCGGGCATGGGAAAGTTGAGGTCTGAAAGTTGGAGCCGGCGGGAGGAATTGAACACTCCATCTGCCAAATACAATTTGGCTGCTCTAGCGTTAAGCTACACCGGCGACAGGTCGGGAAATCTAATTGAATTTTCCCAAAGGTAAAGCGTTGTTCATTCTTCCTTTTCCTTGGCCGGCTCCGCTTTTTCCGGCTTGGTTTTCAACGCATAAATTTTTTCGCGGATTTTCAAAAGCACTTTCAGCACCGGCGCGGGGATCAGACCGACCGCACCGCGATACAAACGCAAACCAACGAAAATTTTCCCCTTCAATGTCAGCGGAATGTAGTAACGCGGAAAATTGATCTGCTCGAATCCATTGCGGCGCTTGAACTCAACGAGCGTGCTGTCCGTCTTATTGCCATAGACGTATTTGTCATAGACGAAATACTTCACGCCCTTCTGCGAGCAGATTTTGACGGCCTCGGTGAGGAGCGCGTTGAGCGGACGTTTGTCGTAGTGCGAGTTAAACGCCAAAATGTGCAGGATGAACGCAACCTGATCCACATGCACCATCTTGATGAAGCCGATGAGCTCGTTCTCAAAATACGCGGCGACAAAATCGCTGCGCTCCAGAAACGTCGCGTGCTCGCGCTTCACGGTTTCAAAATCTTTTCCGTAATGCCAGAAGGGTTTGCCCTGCCGCATGGGCGATTCGTTGCAAAGTTTGTGGATGCCGCGCACCAGTTCGTCGTCGTAGGCGGCGAGCTTCACCGTCACGCCACGCTTGACGGAGCGGCGCGTATTTTTGCGCGCCTCCTGCGGTAATTTTTCCCACCACGCATCGAAGTTGGAGCAGTCCACCGCCGCGTAGTTATCCCATTCAAAATGGTGATTGAACTTCGGTTTCACATCGGGCGGCCGCTGGAAAAAAGTCAGCACGTCGGCTTTCAAGCCGCTGCGCTTCAGCTCGGCGACGAATGCCGCCGGATCAGCCACCAGTTCGCCGGGCGCAACGATGTCGTCCTGCACCGAGGCCTCCTTCACGCGTCCAGGGCGCACGATGACCGTGCGTCCGCAAATGTCCGCCGCTGGCACGAGCGTATTTTTTCCAGCCACCCGGATCTCAACCGATTTCAAAGCCATAAAAATTTTACCCGCTGGAACGGACGCCACGCAGCCATTGTTCAAACATCACGAGGCTGAACAGCAGCTTGTGGTTGTCCTGCCGGTGCGACTGGTGTTCGTCCAAAAGTTTTTTGACCGGCGCGGGATCGAGCAGCGAATACATCAGCGAGGTATTGTCCAACAACATATCCGTGACCTTACCCTGCGCGGAATTCTGGAACCAGGAATCCACCACGTTCACCGCAAAGCCGCGTTTCTTACGGTTCAAAATCTGGCGCGGCAGAAATTTTTCACACACGCGGCGGTGCAACCATTTGCGTTCGCCTCGACGGATTTTGAAGCGAGCTTGCAGTCGCTGGGCGAATTCCACCACGGTGCGATCCAGATACGGCACGCGCGCTTCGAGGCTGTGCGCCATGGAAAGTTTGTCCGCATACATCAGCAGTTCGTCCGGCAGCGAGGAGCGGATTTCGAGCAACTGGAAGCCTCCGAGTTCGTCAAGCTTCGCCATCTGGCCTTCGAGCGGGCGCACGAACTCCGTTAGGCCGGGAAATTTCAGGCGGGAATCGCGGAACAATCCGTTCACCGTGTCTGCCGGGTGCAGCGCAAAAACATCCGCGTAACGCTCCAGCCGGTTTTCCACACCGAGCGAATGCACGCCGCGTTTTAAAGTCTCGTTGCGCGGCAGCGCGGAAATAATTTTGGCGGCAGCGTGCTGAATTCCCTTCGGCAAACCGCGCCAACTATCGCCGTAGTGAACGCCGAGGTGGCGGGTGTAGCCGCCAAATAATTCATCCGGCCCCTGCCCGATGAGCGCCACCTTCACATCTTGCCGCGCGCGCTGGCAGACGAAATACATCGGCACGATGCTCGAACTCGCGACCGGCTCTTCGAGGAAGCGCACGATGTTCGGCAGCGCCTTTTCAAATTCTTCCTGATCCAAACGCACCTGATGATGCTGCGCGCAAAGCAGCGACGCGCTTTCGGCGGCATCTACTAGTTCGTCGTCCACGAAGCTTTTTCCGTAGCCGATGGTGTAGGCCGGCCAGTCGCGGCCATGCTCGTTCATCAGCGCGAGCAGCAAGCCGGAGTCGAGACCGCCGCTCAAAAGAATTCCCACCGGCACGTCCGAAAGTAGATGCCGTTTCACCGCGCCGCGATACAACTGGAATAATTGCTCGGTGGCCTCCGCATCGGAAATTTTTTCAGAGAGCGGTTCGGGCGAATGATTATACCAACGCTCCACGCGAACATTGCCATCTTCCACGACCAGCATCGTGCCGGGCGCGAGCTTGTTCACGCCCTGAAAAATCGTGAGCGGCGACGGCGTGTAACGGAAACGTAAAAATAAATTCAGCGCGTCGGGATTAACCGACGGCTTGCCGCCTTCCGCCGCGAGGACCGGACGAATTTCCGAGCCGAACGTGAGCGTGCCGTCCGCGAGCTTGTAGTAAATCAGCTTGATGCCCATCGGATCGCGCGCAACGACGAGTTTTTTCTTCCGCACATCCCAGATGCCCGTGCCGAACATCCCGTTGAGATGGTTGAAGACTTCGTTGCCCCATTGCTTGTAGCCGTGAATGATGACTTCTGTGTCGGAACTGGTGCGAAATATATGGCCAAATTTTTCCAACTCGGCGCGCAGTTCGAGGTAGTTATAAATCTCGCCGTTGAAAACAACCCACACGGATTCCTCCGCGTCGGACATCGGCTGGTGGCCGCCGGATAAATCAATGATGGACAGCCGACGAAAGCCGAAGCCTAGCGAGCCGTCGAAGAAATAACCTTCGTCGTCCGGGCCGCGATGAAACATCGTGCGCGCCATCCGGCGAATCATTTCCTGATCCACCGGCCGGTCGTGAGCAACCCTAACTTGTCCGCAAATTCCGCACATGGTTTTTATTTCAGAGCCGACAATTAATCTCGCGCAGGTAAAACGCCAGCGCCCGGAACATCTGCGACTGCGCCCAGCGGTGCATCGGCACGTTGTCCCAGCCAGAGATGAGCTTGCGCGAACGGAACGAGCCGTCCTTTTTCACCCAATCTTTCAAGATGCCGACGACGACCGTCTCCAAAGTTTTTTCCAGAACCGGAAAATCTTTTCGCAGCAGCAAGCACAGGTTGATGGCTTCGGCGCAATCGTAAAGCTCGCATTTATAGACCGTCAAGCGCGGGGCTTTGGAAAACGGACGCGGCATCCCGTCTTCGCCAAACAAATTTTTCAGGTAGTAATCCAGCCCGCGCCCGAGCGCCTCAAAAATCCGCTGGTCGCCGGTGAGCAG